>NZ_JBFTNE010000005.1:0-142715 GCF_056397325.1 Cupriavidus sp. 05N39 | reverse complement strand
CGCGACCGGCTTCGTCGAGTCATCTATCAATCGAATCGTTGGCCGTCGGATGTGTAAAAGCCAACATATGCGTTGGAGTCGTGCGGGAGCACACAGTGTCGTGCAAGTGCGCGTCGCCCTCTTGAACCAGGAATTCCACGAACTCGCTCRGCGGCAGTTTCCATGGATTGGCCAGMGACGTGTGTCTTGGCCCTGGYAAARAYCGCCCCRGGCTTTTTAACGGCTTCCCTCAACTCCAGCAGCCGTGGCGATACATTTTGGAGGGGCCCGCTGCTCGGAGATTCCTCTCGGCTTTTTCCTCCGTGGCCCGCTCAGCACTCTGGGTGGCCACCCCAAATCCGTTCACCTAAACCCATCCGTGCGCTTAGGTGCCTTTACGGGTGCGCAATCGGACGGCAGATCAAGCAGTCGGTGGTGGCGCAATGGAACGGGTTCATGAACGCACACGCGGCCGCGCAAGTAGTGTGGGTGGTGGAGATCCCAGTTGACTACTTCATCCCTCGCGAGCGTTGGCGATGCGCCGCGACCCACGCGTTGAGCTTGCTGATTGGGTTGCTCGGATCGAGGACCCGGGTAGCACTGCGGACCAGCTACCGTTGGCGCCGCGGAAGGCTCGCCCACAATCGGCGCAGCGGTAGCGGAGTCAGCCGCTCGCAATCGCGAAGCAGTTCATGCGATCCGGCTTCTGCCATCGCGCCGAACGTCGTACCGTGCAAGGCCACCACCCTACCGTGGCTAGCAACTGACGATTTGCACCAGCAGCCGGGGCGATTCAATAGCGAGGCCCGCTGCTCGGAATTTCCTCTCGGCTTCTTCCTCAATGGCCCCGCTCGGCACTCTGGGTGGGCACCCCAAATCCGTTCACCTAAACCCATCTGAGCGCTTGGGTGCCTTCACGGGTGCGCAATCGGACGGCAGATCAAGCAGTCGGTGGTGCGGCGGATACTACGATCACAACCGTCGCAGTCTGCGCTTCGAACCCCTTCACGTGCTGGCGCAAGACATGCGGTGCTCATCACGACGCACCGAAGATCGTGCGCATTCGTTCGGTGGCTATGATCTTCGGCTTAAGCTGCGGCCGCACGAGTCGCAACCGGCGAACACACCGATGAAATGCTATGCAGGGTCGTTGTACTGATTATCGGCATAGCATTCTGCTTGACAGTTTGGGCCTGTTAAATGCGGTAAGTGTCAGTTCATAATATAAATCAAATACTTACAGCTGGATTCCCGCCCAGGCTCACGAGCTGCGAGTTGCATGACGCTAGAAGTGGCTTCAGACCGTCAGCGCGCAATCAATACCTGCACCGGTTGGGGAACCATATCGGCCCGCCCCTTCTTTTAGGGCCGGTGGGCCTTTTAGGGAATCCAGATCGGCGACAGTGGTCAGGCCCCCGTTGTGCTGTTGTGCGCCCGCGCACTTCAGCGCCCGGCCCTTTGCCCGGATTTCACTGGCGCAAGGGTGCTTCTGTGCCGGACGAAACGAGGCTGACTGCCGTCCAAGATGATTCGGGCTCGTTTCGCCTTAGCACCCGGCACAGTGGATTTAGGTGAACGGATTTGGGGAAGGACTTCTCCCAGCACAGCTCTCGATTCATGGCACATTGACATCCTTCCGTCGCTCAGCTTTTGGCTGCTGCGCTTTGCGCGGAAAGGGAGGGTGGGAATTCCATCTATGAGCAGCACTTTGTCAAGCCATTTGGCGGAACTGGCTAGTCGATTTCGATCAAACTCCAGTATCTCCACTGCAGCGACCGATGGTGCGATATAACACAGGCGGCAACCCCTCGATGACCGAAAGATCACTGGTGCCCGCAAGCGACGTCACCGGACGCCGCGTGGCGAGCCCGGTACATAGCATGGTCCGAGAATCGTCGGTGACATTAGTGAGCGGCGCGAGCCGCATCCCGTTTGAGAGATCGGGTCGATTCTGATGCTTCCGCTGGTGCTGCCCTCAACCAACCAGCCGGGAGCAGGACATGGCCATGTGCACACGGGAAGACGATGAGATGCATCCGAACCCCATTACTATCTTCATGCCCCGATAATTGGGGCTTTGGCCAGCCAGGCCCAGCATGAATCTCGCCCCCAGTCGTCCATGATCCGGGGGGTGTTGTCACCGGGCCTGGTGGGTGACTGGTGATCGCTATTAGGGACTCGGCCGGAACATCCTGAGGCCGTCCGTAACGTGGACGCCGAGACTTGCCACCGTTGTTGCAGGCCAACCCGCTCAATCCGCCTAAACTTCGATGCAAGAAAACCAACAACATGACTCCGTCGATGTCTTCGTCGGCGTTGATGTAGGCAAAGGCCATCATGACGCTGTCGCGCTCGATCGGACCGGAAAGCGTCTGTACAACAAAGCGCTGCCCAACGATGAGGCCAAGCTGCGCGCCCTCATCACCGACCTCAAGGCGCACGGCCAACTCCTGTTCGTCGTCGATCAACCCGCCACCATTTGCGCGCTGCCGGTCGCAGCCGCCCGAGACGAAGGCGTCCTGGTCGCCTATCTGCCGGGTCCGGCCATGCGCCGCATCGCCGATCTGCACGCGGGCGAAGCCAAGACCGATGCCCGCGATGCCGCGATCATCGCCGAGGCCGCGCGATCGATGCCGCATACGCTGCGCTCGCTTCGACTCGCTGACGAGCCACTCGCTGGACTCACCGTGCTGTACCGTTTCGACGACGATCTGGCTGCCCAAATCACCCAAACCATTAACCGCATTCGCGGCCTGCTCACCCAGATACATCCCGCATCGGAACGGGTTCTGGGGCCTCGCCTGGACCATCCGGCCGTGCTCGATCTGCTCGAGCGCTACCCGTCGCCCGCCGAGCTTGCCTCGACCAGCGAGAAGACGCTCGCCAACCGCCTGACCAAACTCGCCCCGCGTATGGGCAAAGGCCTTGCGGGCGAAATCGTTCAGGCGCTCGGTGATCACGCTGTGGTCGCACCCGGCACGCAGGCAGCCACCACCGTCATGCCGCGTCTGGCCCAGCAACTCGCCGCCTTACGCAAACAGCGCGACGAGGTCGCCAGCGAAGTCGAGCGCCTGGTACATGCACACCCTCTTTGGCCGGTCCTGACCAGCATGCCTGGAGTCGGCGTCAGGACCGCCGCCAGACTCCTCACTGAGGTCGCACACAAAGCCTTCGCTTCGGCCGCGCATCTTGCCGCCTACGCCGGTCTCGCCCCGGTCACCCGCCGCTCAGGCTCGTCTATCTGCGGCGAACATCCGTCCGGGCGGGGCAACAAGGTACTCAAGAGAGCGCTGTTCCTCTCAGCCTTTGCAGCCTTGCGAGATCGGATATCGAGGGGCTATTACGCTCGCAAGGTCCAGCAGGGAAAGCGCCACAATCAGGCGCTCATCGCTCTTGCCAGAAGACGCTACGACGTGTTGTTCGTCATGCTGCGCGACGGCACCTTCTACCAGCCGAAATCTGCCCCGGGTGCTTGACGAAACGCATAGGGGCGCCCCTCAGTTCGACGCGCGTGCCGCGCTCGCGCGCTGGGCCGGCGTGGACCTGACCCGCATCAACGGGTTGGCCGTCACCTCGGTGCTATCGGAGATCGGGCCTGACTTGAGCCGCTTTACCAACGTCAAGCACTTCTGTTCCTGGCTGGGGCTGTGCCCCGGCACCAAGATCGGTGGCGGCAAGACGCTATCTTCCGGCACCCGACCCTCCGCTAACCGCGCCCGGCAGGCACTGAAAATGGCAGCCATGAGCCTGTCGCGCAGCCACTCGGCGCTCGGCGCCTTCTACCGCCAGCTTTGCGCCCGCATGGACAAGCCGCGCGCCAACACCGCGGTCGCCCACAAGCTCGCCCGCATGGTGCATTTCGCCCTCAAGCGCCGCGCTGCCACGCTGGGCTTCCAAATCACCCCAACAGCCCCAACCCCAACGCCCTAAAAACCCGCCGTTTCCATTTGTTTCTCATGAGAGGATCTACGGCGCTACGGGAGGATCTGTTCAGTCGCTTCGATGGCAAGGACTTTCCCGATCTCGTGGCATAGCGATGAGCCAAGATAGTGGGTGTTGGGTAACCCATCTGAGCAGGGGACGGCCATGGACAAGATTGCTCGTATAGGCGTGGATCTAGCCAAGAACCTGATCGTGATACACGGCGTGGATCGCATTAAGAAATGCGCTCTCACGGCGGACGCTTCTCGATCGGTTTGCGAGCCTCCAGCCCTGCCTGGTCGCGATGGAAGCGTGCAACGCAGCCCATTACTGTGACGCAAGCTGTACGCGCTCGACCATGAAGTCCGCCTGATCGCGCCGCAGTTCGCAGCGCCGTACCGCAAAGGCGGTCAGCACGTGAAGAACGACAAGCTGGATGCCGAAGCGATCTACGAGGCCGCAGGCCAGCCGCACATGCGCTTCATGCCGCTCAAAACGGCGGATCAGCAAAACGCGCTGGTGCTACACGCCGCCTTGAACCTACCTTCGATAGACGTCCGCCTACCCTCCCCTATGGCATTCGGGTCACTCGATGAATTTCTACTAGAAAACACTTAAAAATCAATGACTTAAGAAAATAACAAGATAGATGCCGTCTTGCTCCCCACTGTCTAGCAAGCGGGAAATAAATTTAAGTGATTGATTATAAACGACTTTCTAGTAGAAACGTCTTGGTAAGCCATCTACATCAACTTTACGGCTGTCCAACTCGAGCACCTTGCGCGCTAACAGCGTGGAGGCGCGCGGAAAGCCTGTCGACGTCATCCATCGCGGCGACGAGCGCGTCATCATCGAGGCTAGGGGACGGCAGGGGGCAGCTGACCGTCAACGACCCCAGCGCATTTCTGCGGCAGACGCTCCAATCCAGATGCGACAAAATGGGCCAAGCGCCCTACTTCCTAGCATTACGCATCTCGCGCAACCAACTCGCGCAAGCGCATTGCATGAACGAATCTGAATGGGCCGAAATCGCCCCAACGCCTCAGGCATTTCAAGGAAGCGTTTGCGGCCCATCGGAGGCTACACAGGTGAGCAGGTTAGCGCGCAGCACAACAATGAGGGTCCGGCACTGTCCACTTCTCAATTTCTGCTTGGGCATAAGGTCGGCTTTGGGACGGCCACGGCCTTGCCAACTAAGAACTCGGCGTTGAAATCGTCCCCGCCCTCAGCCGTCGGCCTCCGCAGTTTGCGCGGAATTGGGGAGGACGTCTCCTACGGCCCAGTGCCGGCATGACGCCGCTCGTTGAGTCCACTTCGGTTGGTTTCTGCTGCTGGCGGCATCACTGCACCTTTCACTTCACAGGCGAACTTGGCGGGTCCCTCCCTTACAACATTGACCGCCTCATCATCTGCAAGGCCAGTGCCTTGCTACATGAAGCGGCACCGATCCAGCGAAGCGGCGGATGTCGAGCGGCTGCTCGCCATCGGGCATCGGTTCGTATTCGAAGGTTTGATGTCATCGCATAGGTAATTCGCGACAGCAATCGACCCCAGTCAAGGATGGCTCCGCCCTGCGCGCTATCCCTCCGTGCCCAGATGGACGAGCATTGCCCCCTGAGCACCGCGTGACCCAGCAAACCGGGGCGCGCTCAAGCAGACTTCTATCCGGCCTAATGCAGACCAAGCCTGCCGCCCCGAACGGCTCATTGCCCACCAGCACGGCCCATGCAGTTCGCGCCGCCTTGTTGGCTAGCCACTACCGTCACGTTGGTAGTGCGACGGCACGCCGGCTGTTCACAACATAAGCCTTTGTCCTTGGCCCGGAACAGAACTGCCCTGGCTCCGTGGATTAGCAGCATGCGTAGATAGCGGCACCGTGTTAGCTGATCGCGCCGAGGCGCACCTTGCCCCCGTGCGATGCTGACGCGGCACCAGCCTGAGGTAGGCCGACAGTTACTGCCACGATTGGAAGTCGCGTGCATCGCCGATAGTGGTGACTAGCGCCGATGCCGTGAGCATGCCAATCCCTGAAATCGTCACCAAGCGCTGGCACTCTGGTTGCGTCTGGGACCAAGCCTCTATTTGTCCCTTCAGCCCGGCACTGTCTTTCGACGTCTCCCGCTTCATGGGGGGGCGAGGAGGCGGTGGTATCTGAACGTCACGGCGGATATGGCGCACCGGATGATGCCACCTAATACACGCCCGTGTCGGTGAAGTGGAGGGGACGGATAAGCAATGGCCTTGGTGTGCGGGGCGCAAGCATCGTGAGGCAAAATGAGAAAGGCCTGGATGAAAATCCAGGCCTTTCGTATTCAATCGAGAAGGGAAACTTATCGCACCATCATCTTATGGGACTCTCTTCCGCCGCGAAGGGCGTTAGTTTGCATCTCTGGACAGAGAAATCTCCTTCTCCAAGAAATCGACCAAGCGGGCCTCCCATTTCGCCGCATCCGCCACGTCTTTAAAGCGGATGGCAATCACGCCGTTCCGGCTTCCCACAACGCATATCTGTTTTTTGCCCAACTTGATGGTGCGAGTTTGACCCGGCTCCCTTGCGGATTTTGCCACCGCGGTCACAAAAGCCAAAGCCTGTTTTTGCGAGAACTTGGCATCGGTAGCCAAACGCTGTATGGCATCGACAACGAGGTCGGTCTTTTCGGGACGTTCCGCAATCACTGCAGCTAATTCGTAAGCGGCATTGGCGCCCAGACATCCTCGATCCGGGGCATTTCGGAGTGCTTGCAGCGCTTCCTCCGGAAGGCGCGCATAGGCGAACAGCTTAGTTAGTTGCGCCTCGCTGATCCCAGCACCAGCGGCGATGTCCCGCTGGCTACGGCCGGTCTGTTGCTGATGGCGATAAAAACCCTCGAATTTCTCAAAATCGGGAAGTGAAGGGGATAGCAGATTTGAGTAGAAAGCTGCTAGCTCGTGCTCCTCAGTACCCTCAAGGTGGGAGAAGATCGCCGGAATTGTCGTTCGCCCCAACTCTTTGAAGATGTGGAACCGATTGTGGCCAGCGATCAACTCAAGAGTGCCATCTGGTCGCCTAAACAGGGTCACGGGGTGCACGAGTGGGTTGACACGCAGGTTCTCTTTCAGTTCACAGTACTGCTCTGCGGTTAGCTTCCGGCGGCGCCCTGGTATCTCAACCACCTCCGTTATAGACACGTCGACCGCCTTCCCGAGGTTCGACTCCAGGTCGGCTGCCCGTTTCTCCGCAGCAGCGACCGCTGACTGGACTGCCAGCATGCGACCAGGTGAAGTCTTTGGTGCCGCGCCTGCAGGTGTAGGACTGGCCCCCGGTTTGACAGTGACGTTCGCAGTCTTCGCTAGCAATCTATCGCCGATACCCATTACTTATTCCTTAATTTTCCAAGCCCTTGTGAGCTTATCGTCGACGTGCAGCGCTAGCCGATCAAGCGGCTCGCGGAAGCGCTGGTAGGCTTCGACGCTTCCGTCCGGTTTGGAGAGGTCATAAACTGTGGACAGTTGTGCCGATGCCCCTTTCGGTACCGATGACTCGGGTATCTCGATATCCAGAACGCGTGAGCCGTAAGCCTTAACCATCCACTCGCGGACGACTTTGGATACGGCATCCGCCTTGACCTTGGTCAGGACAATATTGATGAAGTCGAAGCGCTTCGACTCGAGCAGACCTGGCAGCTTTTTCGCAATATCGGAGAACAAATGCCAGAACTGCGTAGAGCTGGCGAAGTCAAGTCCATCGGGCGGGCAAGGCATCAAAATGCCATCCGAGGCGATCAACGCGTTAATAGTGATGTAGCTAAGGGCAGGGGGAGTGTCTATCACGATCACATCGTATTTTTCGGAAAGCGGCAAGAGCCCCTTCCTCAAAATGTCCCAAAACTCGAAACCAGATTGCGAGAGGACTTTCGACGGGATTTCGAACTCGGCATCAAACAATGCTGAAGATGCTGGGATGAGGTCCAGGTTATGCCAGTATGTCGATTGGACCGCATAGTTCAATGTGGACTGGTCGCCGTAAATAAGCGGAAGTAACGTCTGGCTTTCGTCGATTTCCGCGTCTGGCGCCCAGCCGCAAAGCTGTGTGGTTGTACCTTGCGGATCGCAATCCACGATTAGCACCTTGCGTCCGAGCAGAGTTAACGCCTGGGCCAGACAGACTGCTGTCGTGGTCTTTGCCACGCCACCTTTGAAGTTGCCAACCGTGATCACGCGGCCCCGCGCACCATCTGGACGCGACATGCGGCCAGCCGCCGATTTCGCCCACGTAATGGTGTCTTCCAGGGTGAAGACTTTGGTCCGACCGTTTCCTTGCGATGTCCCTGAAGGCAAGCCGCCCTTTGACGCCAGGTAGTGAAAACGCGCCTTGTCTATCCCGCACATGCTAGCGATTTGCGTGCTCGTAAACGTCGGGGCTATTTTCCTAGGATAGGGCTCTAGCATTGCATCACGGATTTGACTGAATACGTCATTCGCCTGGGCAGCGACTTCGGCCAGCCCATCAATGGTAAGCGCCTCGTCACCTGTATTGTCCGGACGCGGGAACTCCGCTTTAAGTAGGCTGGTTCTTGCCATAGATTTGAAGGTTTCCTAGAAACAACCCAAAATGCTAAAAGTAGACGGTTTTCCTCGATTCGGAGGTTGGCCGTAGAATAGCTGTCAACTAGGTAAACCGCAAGCAGTTTACGTCACCTCCGTAACCACAGCAGCGACACGACCGGTCAGTTTTAAGGGACAAAGTCCTTGGTATAAGGGAAATACTGACATGCGATCTGAGATCAAAGGTTGCTGACCAATAGGAAGGGTGAAGCTTCAATGAGCACCTTGGAACGGCCTTTGGGCGAGTGGCTAGCTTCAGGAAAACATCTCATCCTGGCTAACCTTGTTTAAGTGCTTTAGTAAACACTGTAAACCTTTAAGTAAACCTTTAGCGCCTCAAGAACCGCGCCAGTAAAGGGCTGCAGGGTAGATAGGTGAAATCTCTTAGGGATTGGGTGAACTCTGTTGGGGCCAAGGGGTTGTGGATTTGGGGGACAGGTGAAACTGATTGGGTTGGGAAGGCTGTGGATTTGGGGAATTGGTGAAGTGTATTGAGGGGAAACCGGATCACCATCTCCAATGGCTCGAGGGTGAACTGTATTGGGGATATGCCAGGGTGAACGAATTTGGGGGGTGGCGTTACCAATCTGGGGCCGGTGCTAGGTGGCGGTTGTGAAGGGTGAAAGGATTTAGGGTGACCCTAAGGTGAAGGGTTTTGAGGCGGTGCGATGCTCGCATTTGGACCAATGCCCAAGGGCCGAGCCATAGGTGAAGTAATTTGGGGGCTTTGAAGGTGAAAGCCTTTGAGGCGGCACTTTGTAAGTGGTCACTCTCATTCATCCCACAAAGATAGATCATTGGTGAATGAATTTGGGGTAGATGAGGGTGAAGGTTTTTGGGGACCGAGAGCAAGTCAGCATCAGAATAGTTGCGTATGCATCACTAAATTTGTGATGAGGAGCATCAGGACTTGAGAACTGCCTTGTGAGTGCAGTAAAGGCCGCTTTGTGAACGCGCTAAATTCAAAAGCTACCCAAAAACCTTCACCTTTCGAGCCGCGCGCACCAGGGAGCCCAGCAGATTGCCCCTGCCTCCCCAAAAGGTGAATGAATTTGGGTGCCTTTCAGGCCTTAGGTGAAGTGTTTTGGGGATGAAGCAACTTAGGCAGGGGATGAGAAACCGCTTGTAAGTGCCAGATTTCAAACGCAAGGAAGCCTCTCGTTCTTTGTGCTCCGCCCATTCGAGCAGCCCCGGAGCACAAAGCCTTGATAGGTGAACGAATGGCAACTAAGATTTCACCAATTCACCGTCAACCCTTTCCTATGACGAAACCAGCCGCGGGTCAGAAGGGCGCGCAGATCGCCCTGTTCCAGCAACCCGAAGTGCCAGAGCCATTCAAGAAGGCTGTCCAGGCAATTCATCTCTCGCCCGTCGGAGGGGCTCTCACTCTTCAGCAGCGGCGCCTCTTCAACGCTCTTATCAAAAACGCGATCGAGCATAGGCTTTCGAAGAGCGATGCGCCCAACATCTTCCAGATCTCGATTCCGGAGATGATGGCTGGTCTCGGCTTGACCACTAAGGACACAGGCTACATCAAGGAGACTGCCAAATCCCTGATGCGCACGGTTGTGGACTGGGACCAACTGAACAGCGATGGGACTGCGACCTGGACCGGTTCGACGCTGGTGGCCGGTGCAAAGATCACCGGCTCTCAGCTTTCCTATTCCTTTGCGCCTCAGATCTCGGAGGAACTGCTCAACCCGGAGCGATTCGCCATGATCGACATGCGCATCGCAAAGCTGTTTCGTCGTGCTCACTCGCTAGCTCTCTGGGAGAACACAGTTCGCTATGAGAGAGTAGGGGTCACTGCTCGTATTCCATTGCCCGTTTTTCGCAATCTGATCCTGGGTCGAGAGGAGAGCGAGACAAAGTACAAGGAATATAAGATCTTCAAGCGTGCTGTGCTCAATCCGTGTATCTCAGAGATCAACACCGTCTCAGATCATCTGATCGAGCTCATCGAACACAAGAACGGCAGGTCAGTGACTGATTTGCAGTTCAAGATCAACCGCAAGGAACCCACGTCCCAGGAGGAGCAGCAGCACTCTGACCTGGTCCAGGCAGTAGTAAAGCTTGGAGTACCTCTCACCGAGGCAAAGAAGATGGTTCGCACCTATGGGGCGGACCGAGTCAAGCAAGCGGTCGCGTACACGCGCGCTCGGGTCGCAAAGAAGAACTCTCCTGCCGTGGATAACGTGGCCGCCTACTTCCGCAAATCGCTGACTGAGGATTGGGGCAAGGGCGCTGAGATAGGCGAGGAAAAGCGTGGTGAGGCACGGGCCTCCAAGACAGCAAGTGCCAGAACTCCCGCCGAAGCGAAGGATCAGTATATTGCTGCGCGTCTTCCCGACGCACAGCGGTATTTCCTGGAACTGTCGGCCGAGGAACAGGCCTCGCTGATCACCGAGTACAACGAGCAATGCGCCGCCGCGGATCTACGGCTTGTCACTTCAAAGAAGCCCACCAAACTTGCGCAGTCCAGCTTCTTTCGCTGGCTTGCTGCTCGCACTTGGGGAGAGCCGTCATCGGACGACATCCTTTCGTACATCTTGAGCGGACAGGTTTAACACCGCATGCCTGTTTGTAATCCAAGTTTTCGCGGAGTCTGCCGTTTCAATCAATTGGTATGGCGCGCCTTCGGTCTGCGGCATGTCAAAGGGCCAAAGGTGGCAGGCTCTCGGGCAGAAGTGATAGCCGCGTCAAGAGTCCCTGGCGCGACCCCAGCAGATACAGGCACGCTAGCCGATCGGTGAAAGCGCCGGCGGCAAAAGAGCGCTGCTATGACGCGGGAAAGAAGATCGTCGGGCGCAAGCGGCATATTGCCGTGGATACGAATGGCCGGTTTCTGATGGTGAACCTGACTGCGGACATCGCCGATAGTACCGGGGCATTGGCGGTTCTGGAGGCGCTAAAGAAGCGCTGGCCGGGACTGAAGCATCTGTTTGTAGATGGTGCGTACGATCGTCGCACTTTGATAGCTAAGGCTGCGACGCTCGATTTCGTCGTACAGGTGGTGCGCCGTCACGAGTATCAGGTAGGCTTCGCGGTGGGTGGTGGAACGTATCTTCGGTTGGATGATTCGCTGGCGTCGCCTTGTCAGGGACTACGAGCGGCGTCCTGATGTGTCCGAGGCCATGGTCTATATCGCAATGGGCGGTGCTGTAACGCAAAGTCGCCCATCCTTGAATTATCCAAACGGGCTCCGAACGGTTGTGGCGGCTCCAAATCAACCGCCGGTATGCCTAGTATCCCATGCCCTTGCTAGGCCAAGTCGGCCTCGATCACAAATCGTGAAGTTGGGTTCTTCTTTGCAGTGCTTACATAAAGCCAGTCCTTGGCGCGTGTGAGTGCTACGTAGAACAGCCTGCGCTCGTCAGCTTCGGTGCTGCCATCATCTGGTATTACCGTTTCCTCGGCACGAATCACTCCCACGGCTGACCGGGGCGCGTAGCGACCGCGATGCGAAGACTGCCGATGGCGCGAAGCTCCTGCAGGAGCGCGCGACACTGGCGGCCAAGCAAAGCGCARGCGCGGCTACCGAAGCGCGTCTGCGCGAACTCAGGCAACGGGAAACCGAGCTGGGAGCGCGCCGGCGGCAGTTGGATGCTGACCAGCGTGTTGCGGCCACCCGCGCCGCCACGAGGCGCCGGGAGTTGGAGCAGCTGATCGCCGGCCGCAAGCTGATGTTGGCCGAAGGGCCGGCCATCCTCGCGGCCGCCGAGCAGCGCGACGCCTTGCAAATGATCATCGGCCAGAAGCAGGGCGAGTTTGCCACGCTACAGCAGGCGGTCAGCAGCTTGGACGCACAGCAGGCGCAGCATGCCGCGCTCGCGACCGAGTTGCAGGGACTAGAAGCGCGCGGAAGGTCCGCCGCCCAGTTCGCCACCTCGTTGAAGGGCCAGGCCGATGTCATTGAGACGGTGCCATGCCGGGCCGATCCCATGCACAGCACGTGCCCGTTGCTCGCGCAGGCGCGTGACGCCAAGGGCAAGCTGGCCGAGCAGGTCATCCTCGTGAAGGATCTGCGGGCCAGCTACCAGGCGAAGCAGCAGTCGATGAAGCCGATGGCGGAAGCCCTGGGTGAGTTGCCAGCCCAACGCGCCGCCCTGGCGGCCTTGCAGACGGCACTGGCACGCGATCAGCAGGAGTTGCAACGGTTGACCGCCCTCGCGGCCAAGAAGCCGATGTTGGATGTGGCGCAGGAAGGGTTGGCGCAGGCACAACGCGACGCGACCGCTCTGCCTGACGAGGAAGCCACCAGCACGGCCCGGTATGACCGGGACGTTGCCGAAGCCGAGTCGCAGTTGTCGGTGGTGCAGCGCGAGTTGTCCGGGCTGGCAACTGAGGACGTCACCGGCCTCATCGCCGCCTTGGACACCCGTCTGCGACAGAGCCGCGAGGCAGTGGTTGCGCTGGATGCCCGGATCGAGGCATTGATTCGCCAGCAAACCGGTCTTGCGACCGAGCGCGAACGCTTGGAGTTGGTGCTGTCCGGCCAGCCTGCGGTACAGGGCAAGGCCGATCGGCTCTCCGACGAAATCGCGCAGTGGAAGCTGCTGGCGAAGGCGCTCGGCAACGACGGCGTGATCGCGCTGTCCATCGACGACGCCGGTCCGGCGCTCACGCGGATCGTCAACGACCTGTTGCTCGCCTGCTATGGAGCGCGATTCACCATCGCGACTCAGACGCAGACGACGCTGGCCAATGGCGAGAAGCGTGAGGGCTTCGAGATCGAGGTGAATGACGCCGACCGGGACAGCGTGAAGAACTTCGCTTTGCTGTCTGGCGGGCAAAAGATCTGGATCAATGAGTGTTTGACCCGTGGTATTGCGCTCTACCGGGCGCAGGACTCGGGTCAGCCCTTCCAGACGCTGTTCACAGATGAGGCCGACGGCCCGCTCGACCCGGAGCGCAAACGCGCCTTCATGCAAATGAAGCGCGAGGTGCTCCGTCAGGGCGGCTATGAGCGGGAATTCTTCATTTCCCACACGCCTGAGTCGGTTGATGAGGCCGACGCAGTGATTGACCTGGTGGCGCTCGCTGCCTAGTTTTTGTCTTTAACCCGATGGGGCACGCCCCATCGGGGCTGCCCTGTCCCCCGTACAGGGCATCCCATGAAACTCGTGAAATCTCTTTTCCTGCTCTACCTCGTCCTGCGCGTGCTGGCCGCTTGTGACCATCACACGCAGCCGGGAAGCAAGGAGCCGATGCGGTGACCCGTCGTCTATGCCATTGGCAGTTCCATCGTCTCGGCCGCACTCGGCTGACCCCAGCCCCCGGCCATTCTTAACCTTCGGCGCTCCCTCGGGAGCGCCATTTTCTTTCCTACGAGGGGTCTCTACCATGTGTCAGACCATTTAGCTGTTTCCACAGGGCGCGTTCGATCCAATGAGCGGAAGATAGACCGTGCTTTAGGTGCGATCCTTCGCCTGTTGCAAGCTGCGCATCCGGTGGTCATTGCCTACAGCGGTGGCAAGGACAGTAGTGTCGTGGTGGCGTTGGTGCTGCACGCGGCGCTTGGATTTTCATACCATTGCCTGCTAAGTTTGCAGGAAGGCCCCAATCCACGAGGCCTCGCCAAGCAGGAACACTGGTGAGCTACTTGTGCATACCTAGAGGCCGGCACTTCGTCATCGGGCTCGTGGCGGCCGCAGTGTCGATCTGGTACGCATTTGAGGAGGCGCGCGACCGCCAGGATGATGGACTGCGGGAAATCGCTGGCTCGACTCTCCTGGCTATGCCAAGGTTCTCTCCTCCCAGTGCGGGTTCGCTCAGGCCGATGAGCTGGAGATGCGAATCTGGGCGCTCAAGATATCCAAGCGGGCGCGCAAACACTCGTGAACGATTGAGGGTGGGTCGTCAGTGCGGAGCGGCATGGGAGCAGGCGCCCGGCCAAAATCGGATGACGAGCGGGATGCGGCATACTTGCGACTGGAGGCCGCCCCCCCTTGCGAACCATAGGTAGGATGACCGGTAAATGAGGATGAGCTCTCGTCTTGCGTTTGTGCGTCGCTACTATCGTTGGCTGATTCTGCTAGCCCTGCTGCCACTAGGGATACTACTAGCGATGGTGATCATAGCTTATGCATACGGTATGCGTGCCCAGGGCCTCAACTGGCAGGGCGGACTGGAACTGGCGCAGTGGCAAAGACTGAAAAATGGCTGTGTCAGCGCACTTGGCGAACGATTGCGGGTCACCGGCTGGCGCCCGGTGACGATCACCATGACCAGCATGAGCCTGCCCAAATGCGAAACAGCAGGTGCGGAAGAGCTGATTCCACCCCCCTGGATGCCGCCCTTCGATCTCTCAATCGACGCCTTCTCCATTCCCGGCTTGCCGCCCCTAGCGGTGGTCATTCGCCAGCGCGAGCAGCGCTGGCAAGTACAGGCATCGTATCGGCGCAGCATAGCGGCCGCTGCCTATGACCGCATTTCCGGGCGTTGGACCGCGCAAGGGCAAGTTCAGGCGGCTGACATTGCCCCCGAGCTCCTGGGCGGGCTGACCTTCATGAGCAATGGATTGTGGCAGGCCAATCGGCTGGACGGCACTTTGCAGGCGCAGGGGCAACAATTGGGTTATAGGGGGCAGTCGGAACGGACAGATACGACCATTGAGGCCAGCCTCGCTGCCAAGCAATGGCAGTTGAACGCGGTGCTGGGGGCACCGGTTGCGATCGGGGGCGGCTGGAGCCTGGACGCTCGGCAAGGGCTCCAGGCCAGCGGGAACTTGGACGGGGTGAATGCCTTGAGCCTGGACCTGCGGGCGACAGGCCCGCAAGGTACAGTGCAGCTAAACCTGAATACGGAGGGCGGCGGCGTGGCACGCGGCCAGGGCATGTTGACGCTGGACGGACCCAAGCTGGCCGGTACGGTGCCGCTACGCTGGAATCAGCAGGAACTGGCGGTGTTGCCTGCGGCGATACGGCTCCCAGACGAACTGCGCCTGAGCTGGCCTCGTCCGGTGGTTCTGCCGCTGGCACTAGTCGGCAAGAGTACCGTCTCTGCCGACCTTCGATATCGAGACTTCAGCGTTAGAACCGTCGACAGCTTATTGTCCTGGCAGCAAGTCCAGTGGGGCTGGCAAGGGCGGCTTGAGCTGGCCGGCAAAGCGGCCGGCCATGACCTGACTGGGTCTTGGCAGGGGCGTATCGATGCCGCAGGCCTCACGGGCGAGCCGGCCAGCCTGACTGTCAAGGGGCCAAGCCTCCTGCTGGCGCTGCATTTGCCAGTAGCCGACTTTCACGCGCCGCGCTGGGCGACACAGGCGAAGTTCAATGGTCACTATGGCAACCAACCCATCGCGGGAGTGCTCAACGCCAGCTATACACTGGGAAACTGGAAAGGCTCGGTCGAGTGCAGCTCTCGGCCTCCGTTATATATGAAGGGCGGAACCCTGACGCTGGTTGCGCCTTGGTATGGCAAAGGCGACCAGTGGTTTCTAGGCGCTGGCAGCCGCGCCACGATAAGTGAGGGGCTGATCGGAACCACGCTGATCAAGCCAATAACGATTATCGCTACGACCCCATTACGCCTTAGCCCACAGGGGATATTCGGTGACTTGCAGATCAAGGCCGGTGGAGCGGTGACAACGCGCGGTGCATTGCCGGGCATCGACGGACAGTTGGCTGTCGAAGGCCGGCAGGGCAACGCCAAGCTGCGCGTGCCCGCCTGGCAGTCGGAGTTGGCTCTGACCGCATTGCTGACTAGTTATGGAAGGAAAACAGGTGCGCAAGGCACGGTGCAGATAACGACCCCCCTGTCCACTGGCATGAGCCGCAGCTTTGGCGTCACCTTCCAGAATGGGCAACTCAAAGGCCAAGGCCGCTGGGAGTGGCAGGATCACTGGCAGTTGCGAGGGGATATTACCGCGTCCGGGCTCGCGTTGGACTGGGGAGGCATTCTGGCGGCAGGCGGCGATGGGACCGTGCATGTCGAATGGCGGCAAGACGGGCTGACTCTCGCCAGCATTGGGCCGATCATGCTGGCCGAGTTAGATGTGGGCACCCCGGTACGCAACGTGCACATGACGATGCAATCGGACCTGGCCACCTGGAGCCTGACGGACGTTTACGCCGAAGTACTGGGCGGCAACTTGCGCGCCCCTGCCCTGCAATGGCCCTCCCCGCAGTTTCAGCCCGTGACCGTGAGCCGCATCGACCTCGCGGAGGTAGCCGCCCTGCAGAACGACCCGAACCCGACAGTTCAGCTCGTGGGCCGCGTGGGCGGGGTTTTGCCACTGCAGTTGATGAAGGATTCTCTGGCCTTGCAAGGAGGGATCATGCGCAATGAAGGCCTGCTATCGCTTAAGGTTTCGCCATCCGCGGGCGTCACCGCCATGGGCCAGTCCAACCGTGCGGCCCAGTTTGCGCTGGATACGCTGAGTAACGTGGCAATCCATGATTTTCAGGCGCGCGTGAATATGAAACCGGATGGCTGGCTGGATGCTGCCGTGACCATCAAGGGCCAGAACCCACTGCAAGATAACCAGCCGATAGTACTAAACTACACGCACCAGGAAAATGTGCTGGAACTATTACGCAGCTTGCGTATTGCTGATGAACTATCCCGACGGGCATTGGAGCGAAAACCGGCGGAAGGCTCACGCTGACATTGTGCGAAGGACTCATCATGAAAATCTTTTGGCTCGGGGCTTTACTGCCACTGGCAGCCTGTACTCCACGGATCGCATTGGAGGCACCCAAAGATCCAATCACCATCAATCTCAATGTGAAGATCGATCACGAGATCCGCCTCAAGGTGGAAAAGGATGTTGATAAACTTACCGAAGACAGCAAATTGTTTTAGGAGCGGTTAATGAAAACCACGGCACGACTGATAGCGGTGCTCTTACTGGCCTGCAGTACATTGGCTCTGGCGCTTGACTTGGACAGCGCCAAGTCACAAGGGCTGGTCGGCGAACAACCCAATGGTTTTCTAGGGGTGGTCAACCCAACCCCGGACGCCGTAAAGCTTGCCGCCGATATCAATGCCCAACGTCGCGCCGCCTACGAGGCGATTGCTAAGAAGAATGGCGCCACTCTGGATCAAGTAGCCGTCCTGGCTGGGCAGAAAGCCATAGATAAAGCGGCGCCGGGGGCTTACGTGAAAACTTCTGACGGGCAGTGGGTTAGAAAATAGTGCCTCGCGCCTACCACRGTCAGGACGTGAGGGGGAGGATGTCAATAAGGCTGCTCAAACTCAGAGTTCCTCTTGCAACTGAGGTCGAACGCCTGCCTCGCCTGTTCAATGGCCGGGAGATGCGCGATGGCCCATAGGCCAAGGGCTTCCACAGGGGTCCTTAGCGAATGCCCGAGAGAGGTCAGCGCGTAATCAACGCGCGGCGGAATCGTGGCGTATACGGTTCGCGTAACCAGTCTGTCTCGTTCCAATCCCCGCAAAGTCAGCGTCAGCATTCGCTGCGAGATGCCGCCGATCTTCCGCTTCAGTTCATTGAACCGCATGGTCCCCTGCCTGGTCGCACCGGACAAGGCGCGCGCGCTATCGCCGGCGGGACTGGCGGCCGAGATGGCTGCAACCCAGGGGGGTCTCCCGGTTCAGCATCGTACCCGTGCGCAATTGATTCTGGTGTCAGATCTCACGCAGCGTCCCCCGGAGTCACCACTTCTGCGCCCATCTTTGTCGCCTCCTCGTTTGAAGTCGTCACGGTGTATCCGCAACCTTCTCGCCGCCTGGATCGGCGGGCGTTTGTAGAGCAGCAATGAAGATTTGTTCCGTGCCTCGCCTATTCGAGGGCCGGTGCCACGTGCGGCGCCCGCAGATCGCTGCATAGCATGCCAGCGCCTCCGCATTGGCCTGGATGGCGCGCCAGCCAGGCAGTTTGTCGGACACGTTGTACACCGCGCGCCACTTGGCAAAGCGTGCGCCCTGCTGGCGATAACCGGCAAGGCGCTTGGCCAGCCCGTCGAGGCCCTCGGTGATCTCGTCGCCGGGAGCGTGGAGACGGGCGTGGTGCCCATCGTCGAACCCGAGGTGCCGATGGATGGCGCGCACTGCATGGCGCGTTGCGCCGAGGTCACCGAGACGTGCTGCACGAAGTCTTTCACGCCTTGCACCGGCATGCGGTGGTGCTCGAACACATGCTGCTGAAGCCCAGCATGGTGCTCCCCGGCAAGGAGACCAGGCACGCCGCACCGGCTGAGGTTGCCGCGGAGACTGTGCAGGTGCTCAAGCGCACGGTGCAGGCGGCGGTGCCGGGCGTCTTCTTCCTGTCCGGCGGCCAAACGCCCACTGAGGCCACCGCCAATTTCGATGCCATGAACCGGCTCGCCCCGCTGCCTTGGCGGCTGGCCTTCTCCTACGGGCGCGCCTTGCAGGAGCCGCCCCTGCTGGCCTGGCACGGCGAGGCCGCTAGCGCAACGGACGCTACTGCAGCGCTCACGGATGAATGGCATGGCTTGCCTGGGGCAATACGAAGCGGCGCTAGAGACCGCTGTGGGCTGAGCTCTCGGCAGGCGCAAGATGGAAAAACCCCCGCCGCCACGTGGACGACGGAGGCGGATAAGAGGGATGGCCGGAATTCGCAAATATCTGAAGCTTAAGATATTCGCCATTGTGACGCTTCACATATCTGCGAATCCCGGCCGACCCTCCTCAAGGCGATCGTCGCCAATGCTGTGCAATCGATCTGGCAGGCCGCCAACGAGGCGGCCACCGGCGAGCTGGCCGCCTTGCGGGCCGAAGCGCGGCTGCAGGCGAGCGAGGCGGAGGCGCAGCGCGACCAGGCGCGGGCCGCGGTGGTGGTGGCCGAGCAGGAAACCGCCGCCACGCAGGCCGGGCTCGACGCGGAGCAGAGCGCACGCGCGGCGCTGCAGGGGGAACTGGACGCCGAGCGCCAGGCCCACGCCGCCGCGCGGGCACGTCTGGAGGCGGGGCAGCGGCAGATCGAGGCACTGGAGCGGCAATTGGGAGAGTTGCGTACCCAATTTTCGACGGAGCTGGAGCACACCCGCGAGCAGGTGGCCGTCGCGCAGGAGCGGACCAGTGCCACCGAACGCCGCGCGCTGCGCGAGATCGACCAGGAGCGCACGCTGCGTCAGAAGGGCGAGCAGGCGCTCGCGGACCTGCGCGCTGAGCTGGCGGCGGTGCAGGCGAGGGCGCAAGACGCCGCTGTGGCCGGCGCCGAGGAGCGGGCGCAGTTGCAGGCCGAGCGCGCGCAAGCGGAAGCCAATGCGACGCGCCACTTGGCGACCGCCAGGCGCCGGGCGCCGACGACACGCACCAAGTTCAAGCCCGGGCCGGCCTGAGGGGGACGGGAGGTGTCGGATGGAATTTATCCACCGCACGCAGGGACAAGCCTGTGGACAAGCCGCGCGGGGCCGAGTGCCGACGGCATCAGCGGGTTTGACTAAAATTTAAGCAATGAGGGCGGCCACGTCCTCCCGCCGGCGCGGATTCCCACTGCAGCCATCACCTAGAACAACCCCGAAATCCAACGCTGCCGTCAGACGGCACCACGTGGGACCCGGCGCCGTCCCAAATCTATTCACCTACGCCATGTCGATTGAAATCGAGCGCGCCGAAGCAATTGCCTTGGATCCGCATGCAGGGCTGGGACGGCTGCGGCGCCATGCCGGACTGGCTGCAGCGGGCGATCCACGCCGGGCAGACCGTGGAACATTTCCGGGTGCCCATCGCGGGAGTCACAGGGCGCGCCGTGAAGGGGGAGTTCCGATCTGAAATCGAACGGTTAGCGAGCGGCGCGGAATGCGCCACTACCCAGTGGGTGAGGATTGGTACGCGTTCGTATGCGGTCCGCTATAGTGGAACCCGTCATCTGCAAATTGCAAACGAGCTGTTTCCCGTGAAGAAACCCGACCTGCAAGCCAAGCTAGCCTACTGCGCCAAGACGCGCCGTTCCAACTATGCGGCAAGCCTGCGTCTTGAGGGCTATGACGTCACGCCAGCTGAGTCAAAGCGCAAGCTGCCCTCGCGTGAAGCCGTCCTGCAGACCTATCGCAAACCAGCTTGACCTTGGACAAGTACGGCACCGGCCAGGATCGTACTGCTACCCGGAGACGCACATGCTGCGTAACCGGCTGGACATCCAGGACGATGCGCTGCTTGCGCAAGCCGAGCGTGATCTCTCCGAGATTGCCGCCAGCCAGATCGATTTTTCGCTTCCCCCCTACGATCTGGCCTACCTGAAGCATATCCACCACACGCTGTTTCTCGATGTCTACGACTGGGCGGGCGATCTTCGCACCATCGACATCTCGAAGGGAAGCACACGCTTCTGCAACGTCAGCCGCATCGAGCCGGAGGCCGACAAGATCTTCCGTGCCATGGCGCAGCAAGCATGGTTCGAGGATTGGGAACGCCCTCAACTGGTCTGCGCCATGGCTGAGCATTTCGGTGACCTCAACATGATCCACCCCTTCCGGGAAGGGAACGGGCGCGCCCAGCGCATCCTGTTCGAGCACATCATCGTCAATGTCGGCTTCGAAATCAGTTGGTGGGCCGTCGAAGCGTCCGAGTGGATCGACGCCAATGTCGCGGCGGTCGTGTGCGACTATCGCCCGCTGGAAGCGGTGTTCGAACGGTGCATCGGACAGCGGATTGGCGATTGATTGGGGCTTGCCGCCCCCTCGCTGAAGGCGAAGGCGGGTAAGACCGGCGCCAGCCATAGGGCGGAGGGGGCACTGCGCGGAGACCGCGCCAGATTGCGGCCAACCCTCAGGTAGACCTTCCGCCGGAACGATGGATCAAGGTGTCGGACATAGCACAGGCGGGGCAGGAGGGTGTGGGACCGGTCAGAGCCGCCGAGGTTCAGGCGGCAGGCTTACCGGGCCGAGCGCAATGCGCCGGCCGGCCGGGCGGCGCTTCTGGAAGAGGAATAAAGACCGCCCGCCGGTACCGACGCCTGCGCGGCCGCGGCTGGTCCCGGACTGGGCTGCTGGGCRCTTACCAGTCCCTTCAAAGCACGAAGTCGTGGCACGGCGGCAAGGCATAATCAAGCTTTCCAGCACTGCGACTGAACTGACAGGCGTCCGTGGGCATGGTTTCCTGCTTGGCAAAGCCGCAGTGCGGGCAGGTCAGCACGGATTCAAGAATGACGGCACTCATCGCGTCCTCACAATCGCAACGCCCCTCGTCGTCAAACGCAATGGCCACCACCACGGGACGGCAGCGCAGGGAGAAAGGCAACGTGGGGTACGTATTACTCGATCTCGAAATGGCAGCCGTCGCCGCGCGGAACGGTTTTCCGCTCCGATAGCTACATGGGGGAGAGGTCGGCCAGCTTCGGCGCCGGCGCGCGCGGTGGCATGGTTGGTCCTATGGGATGGTCCTTCTGTTGTAGGCGCGCCGGCAGAATAGCGCCATAGGGCAAATGGCAAAGCCGAATGCGATCTCACGTTGGAATCCGATGGGTGGAAAATTGCCGGTCTTACCTTATAGAAAGCGGATCGCCGTATCGGCAAAGCCCTTCCAGCGTCGAATCTTGCCGTCGACGACCGTAAAGATGTGCAGCCATTCGGTTTCAACCAACTTGCCTTCGGGACGCGCGGTCCCACGTAAGAAGCCGAGTACAACCACATGCTCGCCTGACTCGATAAACTCCCGCGGCTCGAAAATTTCTGTGTCGTCCGCCTGTGCGAGCTGTGCGAAGAAGCTGGCGACTTCGGCTTTGTTGGTACGTTGCCCGGTGTAGGGAATCTGCGGTGGCCCTACCATCTTCCAGTCGACCTGGTCGGCCACCAGATCGAGGATGGCATTGACGTCGCCACGGCCATACGCCTCATAGGCTGCTTTCACGACAGAAATCGGGGTTGTCATTATTGTCTCCGATTGCACATTCCGGCCTGACTTCGCAGGGGCGGATGTTTCCAACTTAGTGCGAAAGGGTGTCCCATTCAAGGGTCGTGTTGCCGGGTTTGACGTCTGGCTTTGACTGCGGGCGACTCGTAAAGATTATGCGTTGCTCCCTGGGGCGGCGTTCCACACGCCAGTCCGGCATGTCGATTATTTCACGATTGTAAAATAATGCTCTGGACTTGCCTGCCAAGGAGCATTACCGCCCGTGCTGGTGGCTGGCAAAGACGAACCGGTCGGTCGTGCGAACGAGGCTGCGGTAGATGAGGCCCATGGGCCGAAAATTACCGGGGATTGTGTTCAAAATGGCCTTCGGCGAGGCCGGGGAGATGTCTCTGGCCGAGAGGAGGGGTGCATGTTGTGTTGGACCATGCCTGCCGCACCGCGGCGCACACCGCAGTCAAGGTAGCCGCCGCCGGGCTCTGGGCTGCGCCGCAGGTGGGAGCGCTCAACTGATTGGACGCGCGTGATGATCGAGAGCGCGCTCTGTGTCCGCCTTGGTGGAGGAAACAGTCCGTCATGATCGCGCCGCTTTTGCTCACCGTCGTCTGCTCACCTAACCATTCTCCGCAAGCCGATCATGGGCAAGCCAGCGGGGGTTTCCTTTGGCGTCGGCCGCCTGGGGGGGGCGAAGCCTATGGCTTGCTAAAGAGAGGTCCTGGCAAATAGTCTGCCCGAGGCCGGCCACCCGGCGATGCTCGCAGTACCTACTGGGTTTGACGGCGGGAAAGTGGCGAGGCGCTTGTTGCAATGCCAGAAACACGGAAAACGAGAGAGCATATGGAGACGACACTTGCCCCGAGGTAGCCGTGGTGGACGACGAACACACGCTCAGCCAACTGGTAAAGCCGGCCATGAGCGATACCGCCAACCGGGGGTCACTGGCGGATCCGAATCGGGGTCATCGTGGACTTTTCCCGCATCGCAACTAGACTGGTGCAATCACACCTTTCTCTGCGCGACTGCGCGAAATCCGGGGCCATTCAATGGAGGGACGGATCATGCACACTGTTATCAGAGCCTATTCCGGAAGCGGCGCCAGGGAGCTGTTCGATCTGCTGGAAAAGCGGACACCGGAAATCGAATCCCTGATGCGTTCGGTCCAGGGTTTTGTCAGCTACACGCTTGCGCGGACCGCCGATGGCGGCTTTTCTGTCACGACCTGCAATGACAAGGCGGGCGTGGATGAGAGCGTCAAGAAGGCGAAGGACTGGATCGCCGGGAACGCAGCCGGCACGGGCACAAGCGCGCCGACGATTTCCGAGGGAACCGTCATCCTGCACTCGAAATAGCAGCACGTGGCATCTCCCAGCGCTTCCCTCGTCGAGCCATCCTGAACGCTGCTGTTCTTCCGCTATGGTGTCACGCCCAACGCCAGCGAGCTCTACGGCATGGTGTGTAAGGGAGCAGGGGCATGCTGGCGTTGCGCGGGCGTACGCGCGTCACCATCGATCACGCGGACCGATCGTAACTCGACCGGGGGTGATCGAATGGACGGGACCTCCCCATCCCGGGGCTGCGGCGGAAGCCGCAAGTCGGCATCGAGGTGCCATGATGGCCTTGTCAAAATGCCATCACGACCACAGGAGGGGAAGTCCCATGTCCATTGTTACCGTGGGTATCGCGATCTGGCCAAAGCGTGTTTGCCGTTCATGGGGTCGAACTGCGTTAGCCGTCAGCAATGCCCCACGGCCGCGTTCGGTTCTGCTGCCCAGCTCGCTGAGGCAAAAATGAGTCGCAGCATGTGCGGCACTACGGCACCAGCCGTCACACAGTGAGGGCAGCGCTGGCCGAGCTACAGGAACTCGGCCTGGTGTCGAGGCGCAAGAATGTGGGGACTCGGGTGGAGGCATCCGCACCGACGAAAGCGTTTCGTCCCTCGCTGGCATCCGTGGAGGATCTGGTGCAATTCGGCGCCGCGCATCTGCGTGTGGTGCAGGCAATCGAGGAAGTGACGGTGAGCGGTGCGCAAGCCAAGGAACTGGGCTGTGCCAGCGGCGCGCACTGGCTACGCATCTCAAGCTTGCGCAGGGACGGCGATGCCAACACGCCGCCAATCGGCTGGACTGATGTGTATATCGATCCAACCTATGCGGAGATCGGCGAAATCGTACGCGCGTCGCCTGGTATCCTGATCAGTTCCCTGATCGAGGCGCGCTACGGCCGCTGCATTGCCGAGATACGCCAGGATGTGTGTGCCTTCAATGCCGGCGACACCGACATCTCACACGCCCTTGGGCTGACGCCGGGACAGGCGGCACTCAAGATCGTGCGCCGCTACTTCGATGCAAGCGGTCACGTGTTTGAGGTCTCGGTCACGGTGCATCCCGCCGACCGTTTTTCGCTATCTATGCGGCTGCAGCGTTCGAATGGATAAGCTGTCTTGTGAGATGGCATACGCCGCCGACCTGCTGCTTCGGCCAAGACGCGAGCGACGCAAACAACGTGAGCAAGCGGCAGGTTACGGACGGGCGGTGGCAAACCGCACCGTCGGCCATGAAAGCTATTGCGCCTTCTCTGCCCCATCAGCCAGTCGATTGCGAGCTGAGCCGAGGCATGACCGTCCGAAACGATGAAGAGACGATCACCGCCCTCGGCTCGGATGGCCGTTCGTGGGTGCTCACCGGACCTTCCGCAGCCAGAGTCCGGATGCCCGCTCGTTGATCGCCAAGCGGCGCGTGTCCGGCTCCATACTTTGCGCGGCGGTGGGACTTCGGGTGCTGCCTGAGGGGCTAAGTGCCGATGCGAACTGGAATTCGCCGCCGCCCGAATTGGCGGTTGAAGTGTCCAAATCGCCCGGCAATCGTCACGGAGCATTCGGGACAGTTGCCTGGCTGAGTGAGACGGTAGCTCTCAATGTTGTGCCAGTCGCGCACGATAAGCGGCGCACGACACGCCGGGCAGTAGGTCGTCGCGCCGTCGGGATCATGGACGTTGCCGGTGTAGACATACTGCAAGCCTTGCGCAATCGCGATCTTGCGGGCGCGGGAAAGCGTCAAGAACGGCGTCGGCGGCACATCGATCATCTTGTAGTCCGGATGGAATGCCGTGAAGTGCAGCGGCACGTCGCTGCCAAGCTCCTTCGCGATCCATTGCGCCTCGGCGCGAATCTCGACGTCGCTATCGTTCCTGCCAGGGATGAGCAGTGTCGTGATCTCGAGCCAGACATCAGTATCGTGTCTCAGATACTGGAGCGTCTCCAATACCGGCTGCAAACGAGCGCCAGTGAGCGTGAAATAAAACGCGTCGGTGAAGCCCTTCAGATCGACGTTCGCCGCATCCATCTTGGCGTAGAAGTCGCGCCGTGCTTCCGCGCCCATGTAGCCGGCGGTCACCGCCACTGTCTTGATGCCGCGCTTATGGCAAGCGTCGGCCACGTCCATCGCGTATTCGGCGAAGATTACCGGATCGTTGTAGGTGAATGCCACGCTCTTGCAGCCATGGGCCACTGCCGCGTCCGCGATCGATTCGGGCCTTGCCACAGCGGCAAGAGTCTCCATCTCGCGCGACTTGCTGACGTCCCAGTTCTGACAGAACTTGCACGCCAGGTTGCAGCCGGTCGTGCCGAACGACAGGACGCTGGTGCCGGGATAGAAATGGTTGAGCGGCTTTTTCTCGATCGGATCGATGCAGAAGCCCGATGAGCGGCCATAGGCCGTAAGGACCATCTGATCACCGACACGCCTGCGCACGAAACAAGCACCGCGCTGATCCCTATGCAGGCGACAGTTACGCGGACACAGGTCGCATTGCATGCGCCCATCATCGAGCAAATGCCCATAACGGCCAGGGTAAAGAGATTCCTTCATGGTAGTGGCAGCGGCAGGCGACTCCTAGACAGTGGGGTCGTGTCCGCTCATCCGGCAGCGCGTATCCGGAGCGACAAGCCCACCTCTGCCCATTATCCATCGAACGAATCCAATCCGCATCCGCTCCTTTTCCTGTACGGGGTGTCGCCAAAGTCTCAGATCCAGAGCGTGTTCCCGGTGCGGCAGCCATGGTCTTCGGCGAACCAGGGCTTCCCGCATCCGGCGTCGCAAGCGGAATCTACGCGCTGGCTCAAACCAGCTGGAGAGCATCGGACGATATTTGGGCACCGATGATTGCTGGAGGACCGTTCTCCGGTCGATGACGAGACGATCACGCATTCGGCTCGGATGACGGCTCGTTGCCACATACCGGGCGCTCGGTGGACAGAGACGGTATGCCCGCTCATCGGCCACTTCCGCTATTGGGCCGACTCTTGCGCCGGTTTCATGGCAGCACTCATTGAGGTTGCGGCGCCCGAGAAGACTGCTGAGGGACTCCACCTGCGCACGGATTGTGCCCCACGCGGCGCCTGGCTCAAGTTCGAGGGCAAGGTGGTGGCTCCACAAAGACTGCGCGGAGCCACCACCAACTGCGGGAGGAAACAATGCGTGTTGTTATCGCTGGCGTAGCGGGCGCTTGTTCAGGACGAAATCACCTAGACTGGACACAAGCCCGCCCTCAAGCCGTGCTGGATAAAAACAGTCCACTGGACTGGACGCCATATTGCACCGTTACGGTACTCCGCGCGTGCTGCCGCGTCCGCGGCCAAATCCTCCCTAATAGCCTCGATCACTACTCGCTCCCTCGACCTCGGTCGCATGTGAGCAATGGCCGAAGGACAGCCACTGTGCAGGCAGATGCGGCTTCAAGTCGGCAGGGAATGCATCAAGCGCTTTCGATCAAGCGCAGTACCGCAGCGGAAAGGGCGCCATTGCTGTCGCCAAGCAGGTCGACAGCGTCGAAATGATGGCCTCGCCTCTGTTCGACCACCTGCACGTCGAAGCCATGCGCTTCCAGTAGCGTCTGGTAGTCGCGCTGGAGCCGGTGATATTCCGGCGACTCATCGCCGCCCAAGGTAAGAATCATCGGCAGCTTCACCTTCGGCAGATGAGAGACGGGGCTGTAGGCGGCGACGTCCGCCTTGGTCAGTTGCACCACCTTGTTGAGATAGCAAAGCCGGATCGGTTCGAGGTCGTACAGCCCACTGATCGCGCAACCGCCCTTGAGTACGTTAGCCGGAACGCCGAAGTTCTCCCAGTTGGTGCCCGCCAGGATTGCTGTGAGATGTCCGCCAGCGGAGTGCCCCGAGACATAGATTCTGTTGGCATCGAAGCCACCGAGTTCCCCAGCGTTGCGATAGAGCCATATCACCGCGTCGCGATTGTCGCGGATGATCTCCGACATCCCCACTTCCGGCGCCAGCCGGTAGTTGACCACCGCAACGTTGATGTCGCGCTTCAGGTAGGGCGAGGCAATGTAGCTGAAGTCGGATTTGTCCAGAGACTGCCAGTATCCCCCGTGAATGAAGACCAGCAGCGGACGGCCCTTGTTGGCGGCCGGGAAAAAATCGAGCGTCTGCTTGGCGTCGGGTCCGTACGCGCGACTCTCCATGACGGGGTGGGTCAGGCGGAAGTTCTCGCTGACCTTCGCCCAGGTCTGGAAGATGTCCTGGAAGCCGGGAATACCCGCCCTGACGTTGTACTGCTTGTCCAGCTCTTCCTGATTGAAGTTTCGATACACTGACATTACTTTGGCTCCAGACTGTTGGAATCGATCGGCCGATTCCTTTTGCAAGATGCGACGCTCGTTGGCGTCCGACCAAAGATACTTGCCTGCGCCAGATCCTCGCGCGCCTGCAGATGACAGCGACTATCGCGGAGATGCCATGTTTGGAAAGAGCGAGAACCGGGATGACTATCAGGCCATAGGCCGGCCGATCGGCGGGATGGCGCGCACCCTTGCGGACGGCTTCTATATCGACACGCACTCACATCCGCGCGGCCAACTCATCTATGCTTACGTCGGCGCCATCTCGGTGTCGACCGACTATGGCTCATGGGTCGTGCCTCCCCAGCGCGCCGTCTGGGTGCCGTGCAATGTCCGGCACGCCATGCAGGCTTGCGGCGACGTCGAGATGCGCACCGTCTACATTCGCGAGAACGCCATCCCGGCGGAATTGCAGACGTGCTGCGTCGTTGCGGTGCCGCCGCTGCTCCGGGAACTGATTTCTGCCGTCGTGCGCATGCCGGTCGAGTACGAGCAGGACGGACGCGACGGCCTAGTGGTCCAGCTTCTGCTGCATGAGCTGCGCCCCCTCTCCGTGGTCCCCCTTCACTTGCCCATGCCCAAGGACAACCGGCTGCGCAAGATCTGCGCGAGGATCCTCGACGATCCTGCCGACGAAACGTCGGTACAGGAGTGGAGCCAGTTCGTTGGCGCCAGCGAGCGCACCATCATCCGTCTCTTTCCCGAAGAGACTGGACTGACCTATAGCCGCTGGAAACAGCAGGCGAGACTGATGGCTGCCGTTCGCCTCCTGGCGGAAGGATGCCACGTTACCGATATCGCACTGCAGCTCGGATACGAGAGTCCCAGCGCCTTCAGCGCCATGTTTCGCCGGGCGCTCGGTATGACGCCCACCGAGTATTTCCGGGATGCCGCAGGTGACTAACGCAGCCCCGCAGGCTGGATTGGCGTCTGCGCGACAGTAACTGGCGTCGGGACGCCGGTCACCGTCTCGGCCGTACGGCACAGTCAAGGGGCCGACGGTTGAGGCAGCGTGCTTTCTCCGTCGGTACTTGTTCAAATCGAGGAGTCAGCATGTCAGTCATCGATCGTATCGAGGCGGCCGGGATCGTCCTGCCAGCCGCCGAATTCCCCAGGGCTCTGTACGTGCCGTACACAGTACACAACGGCCTCCTGACGGTGTCGGGGCAGTTGCCGCTGAAAGGCGGAAAGCCAGAATTCGTCGGTAAGGTACCTGGTGAAGTCACCGTGGAAGATGCCCGCGCGGCGGCGCGGCTTTGCCTGGTCAATCTGCTCGGCTGGGCCGCGGCCGCAACGGACGGCGATCTCGAGCGGATCCGGGGCATCGTTCGTGTGGGTGGCTACGTGGCGGCGCAGCCGGGGTTTCATGACGCGCCCGCGGTGATCAACGCTGCTTCGGAGCTTCTCAATGAAATCTTTGGCGAAAAAGGGCGCCATGCCCGCGTGGCCATGGGGGTCGCGAGCCTGCCCTTCGACGCGCCAGTCGAAATCGAAGCCACGTTTGTCCTGGAAGCCTGAGCAATGGAAACACAGACAAAAGCCGGGTACGCCGACGTCCTGGTCGGATTGCAATACGGCGATGAAGGAAAGGCGCGGGTGGTGGATCATCTCGCCGGCGCTTATGACGTGATCGCGCGCTTCAACGGCGGTGCCAATGCGGGTCACACGATCGTCACTGCCAGCGGGGAATTGCGCTTGCGGCAGATCCCGTCAGGAGTATTGCATAGGCGGGTCGCACTCTATATCGGATCTGGCTGCGTCATCGGCTTGCAACAACTGGCGAGCGAGCTCGGGATGCTCGCCGCATACGGGATCGATCTCGCCGGTCGACTGACGATCAGCGACCGATGCCCACTTGTCCAGCCGGTCCACGTGCTGCGGGATCGCAATGAAGGCGGACAAATCGGCACGACGGGAAACGGCATTGGGCCCTGCTACGCGGACCTCGCTGTCCGGATGCACGACGGTGAGCGATGCTCCTTCCAGCTTCGGGACCTGTTGCGGGATGCCGAGGAGGTATTTGAAAAGCTGAATCGGGCTGCCGCATTGCGCGAGGAAGGCGAGCTCGCCAATGCCATGAACCGGATGCGCGAAGCGTGGGACGTCGTGCGGCCGTTCGTAACGGACGATCCACTCTGGCTGCCGCGTCGGGTGGAACAGGGGGCGAGGGTACTCTTCGAAGGCGCGCAGTCCGTGATGCTCGACGTCGTACATGGTGACCAGCCGTGGGTCACGTCCAGCCATACCTTGCCCTCGTATGCCTACGTGGGTGGCGATTTGCCGTGCAAGTACCACCGGAAGACGATCGGCGTGGCCAAGGCGATCGTCTCGCGCGTCGGCGGCGGACCGTTACCGACCGAACTCGGAGGAGAACGATCCGAGCGCTATTGTGCCGATGCCGCACGCTCAGGACGCGGCAAGGCCGACGAAGCCGCTGGGGCCAACGCCCTCGCGCTGCTCGCCGGGGACGACGATTTCGGCATCGGCATGGCACTCCGCATGCTGTCGAACGAGTACGGCACCGGAACAGGCAGGCCGCGCCGCGTCGGACTTCTAGATCTCGCGCAACTCCGGCTCGCCGTGCAACAGTTCGGCATCGACGAGGTCTTCGTGAATAAATGCGACAGCCTGGCGGCATTCGCCCGGTGCGCCGACCAAGGCATTCCGGTCATGGTCGGCAAGGGCTATGCCGGTGGCCGGCACACCATCCGCTTCCCCGCCTTCGGTGAAGCGGCGATTCCGAAGGATCCCGCTGCTCCGCTCCCTCCGCAGTTGGTGGCTCTGCTCACGCGCGTGGAAGAGGTTATCGGCCGGCCGCTGCGGGGGATCGGACTGGGCCCCGGGCGGGAGCAGATGCGCATGGTTGAAGAACACCAGGAAGATATGAAATGACCGATACAACACCATCCTATCTCGACAGCGCCATGCGTCGGACTGACCTCGCATGGACCGACTGGGAAGCAATCGAAGCGTTTCTGAAGGACGAACTGATCTGCAGGATTGCCGTCCACGATATGCCATACCCCTACGTCACGGCGCAGAGCTTCACATTTGCGGGTGACGCGTTCCTGATACACAGTTCGCGCTTCGGCAAGCTCGCCGCTGCAATCCGCGCCAATCCGCTGGTCACGATCGAAATCGACCGACCCATTGCGCTGCTTAAGGCACCCAAGGGCCAGAATACGAGCCTGGAGTACTACAGCGTCATCGCCCGGTGCGTGGTCGTGCTGCGCGATAGTACAGACGAGGTGCGCGCGCACCAGTATCAGGCACTCGACAAGTTCCGTCCCGAGAAGGATTACTCGCCGATCGAGGATGGCGCTGCCAATCAGATCGTGGCGTATCGATGCGAGATTCGCGAGATGACTGCAAAGAAACGCATCCTCGCCGACGGACAGTACTCGCCGCCTGGACAGCCGAAGGCGCCGTATCTTCGCTATCCCTTCCAGGCAGGCGCCACGCTATCCGGATTGGCGCCGGAGGCGTTCGATCCGCACAGGTTCGGCCGGGAAGGACGATAGCTATCACTCTAAATTTCTCTTTGCAACTCGCATGACAGGAGGGGTGCTCAGGCACCTCTTTTTTATCCTCAAGCCATCTTGCTTCGGCAATATTCCATGGCATCTGCGAGATAGAGCTTGGCGTTCCGGCACGCGCTTCGGAAGCGCATCCACGCGACAGTAGCAAGCGATAACGCGGCTTCGCGCTATCGCTTTCGGCCGGCACTCCCGGTGCCGGCACAAGAACTACTGGAGACAATATGAAGCTCACCCCCCTCGAGTTGATGCGCGTGCGCACCGGAGACCGTTTGGAACGGTTGCCGGTGTGCGGGTATCACCGATCGCTCTTCGCCATCATTGCGTTGGCGTTCTTCTTCGATAATCTCGACCTGGCTATGATGACGTATCTGCTGGGGTCTATTCGCACCGAGTTCGGGTTGACGTCCGCGCAGGCCGGCATGCTCGGGAGCGCCAGTTTCGTAGGGATGGGAATCGGTGCGCTAAGCTCCGGCGTGCTGGCGGACACGTTCGGCCGCAAACCGGTGTTCCAGGTCAGCATGATCATCTGGGGCGTCGGCAGCTATCTCTGTTCGACCGCCGACAGCCCGCAAGTGCTAGCCGCGTATCGATTGCTGCTCGGGCTCGGTATGGGCATGGAGCTGCCGTTGGCGCAGACCCTGATGTCGGAGTTCATCCCGGCGCGCCAGCGCGGCAAGTATCTGGCATTGATGGACGGCAACTGGCCGATCGCCTTTATCTGTGCCGGCCTGATGTCCTATTATGTGCTCAGTGCCTATACATGGCGAACGATGTTCCTGTTTGGGGCAATTCCCGCCCTCTTTCTGTTCGTCGTACGGCGGTATGTCCCCGAATCGCCGCGCTGGCTCGAATCGAAAGGCCGTCACGAGGAGGCCTCCGGCATCGTGGATCGTATCGAGAAAGTGGTCATGCGGAAATTGAAGCTGTCGTCGCTGCCGGAGATCATGCCTGCGCTGTCGGCTGCCGAGCCGGAGACCTCCGGTCTGCGCGTACTCTGGTCGCGCGAGTACCGGAGCCGGACATTGACGGTCTGGGGACTGTGGTTCTTCGCACTGCTGGGCTTCTACGGCCTGAACACGTGGATCGGCGCATTGCTGCAGCAGTCAGGGCTCGGCGTGAGCCAATCCGTGCTCTACACGGTCTACATTTCCATCGGCGGCATTCCAGGCTTCCTCTGGGCGGCGTTCGCCGTTGAGCGTTGGGGACGCAAGCCTGCATGCGTGACCACGCTCGTGGGCGGAGCCTGCATGGTATTCCTCTACGGAAAGGTCGCGGGCTCCAATCCGGACGCCATGATGCTCTTGATTTCGGGCGGCATGATGCAGTTCTTCATGTTCGGCATGTGGGCGGTGCTCTATACCTATACGCCCGAGCTCTATCCGACGCGGGCGCGGGCGTCTGGCTGCGGCATGGCGTCGACCATCGGGCGGATCGGCTCGTTGCTCGGGCCGACGCTGGTCGGGCTGGTATTGCCGATCGCCGGTCAGGCTGGCGTGTTCTGTCTCGGTGCGATGTGCTTTCTTGCTGCGGCAATGATCGTCTACAGGTTCGGCATCGAAACGCGAGGGAAGGCGCTGGAGACCATTGCCGAATGACGAGGCTGGCGGCGCGCTGTCTGTTGGACACCACCTCGGGTGGCGGCTGCTAGTGCCCGAGGTCGTGCTATCGACTGTAGTGTTGTTGCAACGAGCATCCAATTCGCCAGGTTCCCACCTCGCTGACCTGCTAGAGCTACTACGAGGCATGGGGCATATCCGAGGCGCGTTCGCTCGACTTCAAAATGTGGTTAGCACGGATTTGCACCTAGCGATGAAACTGGCAGAGTCGGCTGACATCACGCTATGGTTGCTGGATCGGGTGGTCTAGTATCTCGCTGCCACCGACAGCCACGCGATGCAACGATGGGGGCGGCACGGCAGCGTGGTGGCTTGAAGCCGGTCATCCGAGGTTGTCGGGACAGGGCATGTGACTTGGCGAGTGTCGGCTTTGGCCGATGAACCGACAAGTGCCGCCGACGCGCGAGTGGCCGTTGTTTAGTGTTGAAGCGACGCTCGAGCGTCCGAATGGACCACCGGGCCGACGGCCGGAACTGGTCAACGGCCGATGTGGTGACGGCACCGAAGCCGACCGATTCCGGCTGTTTGCACCTGGGGTCATCAGTGACCGGAGCTCGGCCGAAGCGACCGCGCGCATCTTGTACGCGCCGGGCGAGGCCGGCAACGCGGGCGGCGTAGCCACCGGGTGGAGATTTCGGCTGTACGCGATGAAGGACCTCCACGCCAACTGCATACACCTTGGCCAGAAGGACGACGGCTGCATCAACTATGTGGACGGGGCCAATATCGCCGGCTTTGTCACGGTGGCGGACGCCATGCTGGCGCAGGGCGTGATCCGACGCAGGCACTGCCGGCTCGCGGCAATGGGCCTGCGCCTTCGGGGCATCAATTCGGGCTGGGAAAGGCGCCGTTGACGCAGATCATATAGGTCAGTCCGTTGGGCGTGACCGAGCCCAGGTTCGGCAGCGCAAAGTTGGTCATGCCGTCGCCGCCGTATGTGGTGCCAAGCAGGCTGAACAACGCCGTGTACTGGTTGATGAGCAGCAGCTGGCCGTTTGCGGGCATGCCCTGCCCCCAGCGCGCGGCAGTTAGCCAGACCGAGCCCAGCACGCAATCGACGCCGGCATTGGCGGGGCCGGCTCCGCCGGGCGTGCCAAGGCCGGGCACGGTGCCGGTAGCGCCCGTTGCGCCCGTGGCACCGGTCGGACCCGTGGCCCCGGTGGCGCCCGTCACGCCGGTCGCACCGGCGGCACCCGTTGCGCCAGTGACACCGGTCGAACCCGCGGCCCCGGTGGCCCCCGTCACGCCGGCTGCGCCGGTGGCACCCGTTGCGCCGGTCGGACCCGTGGCGCCGGTGGCCCCCGTTGCGCCCGTGGCACCTTGCGGACCCGTGGTACCAGTGGGCCCCGTCACGCCGGTGGCGCCCGTGGCGCCGGTCGGACCGGTTCCCCCGGTTGCCCCGGCCGCGCCCGTGGCACCTTGCGGACCCGTGGCGCCGGTGGCGCCAGCTGCGCCATTCGCACCTGCCGCACCCGTGGCCCCGGTCGCTCCCACGTCGCCGCGCGCGATCTGGTTTGTCACCGCCGCCAGCGTGGTGTTGGTTGCGGCCAGGCGGGCGCTCAGTGCTTCGAGGCGGTCGTCATAGGCGTCGCCGTTCCTGGGCGAGAATTTCTGGTTTAGCAGGTCGAGGCTGCCGGCATCCACGCCGAGGTTGGTCAGGCGCTGCTTGACCAGCGTCAGCGCGGTCTGCAGGCGATCGCTGGTCGCGCCGGCGGAGACGGCCGAGAAGGTCGCGAAGAAGGCTTCGGTATCCGGATTCTGCGCGGCTGATGCCACCACCAGTTCGGTGATCGGCGTAATGTTGGTGGTACCAGGGCCCTGCAAAAAGGAGTGCAGCACCTGTCCGTTGGAGGTGACGACCCGCGCTGCGCACGGCAGCGTCAGCCCGGTGGTCGAGACCGACCAACTGCCGTCGGCGCCAGTGGTGGTGCGGATCTGGCCGCTGACGCACTTGATCAGCACTTCCGCGTTGGTGATGGGTGCGCCGGTCGCGGCGGTGCCGGACATCGTGGCGGCCGGCAGTGCGCCGGCGGAGACCGCCGCGCCCGCGTTGCCGCCGTCGCCACCGCCGCAGCCGGACAGGAGAATGGCCGTAGCGGCGGAAAGGCCGATGGCCCATTGGTGTTGTTTCATGATTCCCGACCCCTTCGATTAAGTAGTTCTGGATGTGCGCGCATTGGCGTGCTGTTGACATGGCACGCTGACCTTGCCGAAAAGACAGGATGTCTTTATCGGTGAATGCCATGGCCCTGTGGATAAAAATATGGCCGTTTCCGGACGCGAAAAATGGTAGCGTCAGAAATGGTTCCCATGTCCCCACTTTAGTAGGGGGTGTCGCATTTGAATTGACGGTATGCTCTCGCCTTTCTGACCCGCGACTACGGAGAACCGGCGGTGGCACGCATTTGCCTGAACATGATCGTCAAGGATGAAGCCCCTGTGATCACGCGCTGCCTGCAGAGCGTCAAGCCGTGGATCGACCACTGGGTCATCGTCGATACCGGTTCCTCCGACGGCACGCAAGAGGTCATCCGTCAGTTCATGGCCGACATTCCCGGCACGCTGCACGAACGTCCGTGGCGAGATTTCGCCCACAACCGCAATGAGGCCATGGCGCTGGCAAAGGACGAGATGACCGGCGCTGATGACTACCTGCTGTTCATCGATGCCGATGAAACCCTGCGCATGGACTTGGGGTTTCGGTGGCCGGCGCCCGGTGCCGACGGGTACCAGTTCCGCTGCGAACTCAATGGCTGGCAATACCTGCGCAATGCGCTGGTCTCGGCGCGCATGCCATGGCGCTGGGAGGGGGTGCTTCACGAATACCTGACGCAGGATCAGCCGCATCGCTGGGATGCACTGCCCGGTGCTGCCATCGTGGTGTCGCATGACGGCGCAAGGGCGCGCGCCTGGGATACCTATCTGCGCGATATCGCGGTACTCGAAAAAGCGGTACACGACGAGCCGGCCAATACGCGATATCGTTTCTATCTGGCACAGAGCTATCGCGATGCCGGCAAGTTCGACGAGAGCATTCGCGTTTATGGCGAACGCGCCGAAATGGGGGGCTGGGAAGAGGAAGTCTGGTTCGCTCGCTTCCAGATCGCGGCACTGCGGGAGCGTCGCGGCGATGCGCCTGCTGCCGTACGCGAGGCGTATCTGATCGCCTATCAGGCGCGCCCGACCCGGGCTGAACCATTGTGCGAGCTTGCCCGTTATCACCGGCTGCGCAACGAATATGCCCTTGCGCACTTGTTTGCCCAGCAGGCAGCAGCGCTGACGAGGCCAGCGGACGCACTGTTCGTGGATGAATCGGTCTACGTATGGCGCGCACTAGACGAACTTGCCGTGAGCGCCTACCACGTCGGTGCGATCGAACAGGGCAGGCTGGCCCTGGCGCGGCTGGTGGCCGAGGCACGGTTTCCTGCAGACCATCAGGCGCGCATCGAAGGCAATCGGCAGTACTTCGGCCTTTGACGCCCACCTGGCGCATCGTTCTACCCCCAGCGGGTGACACGCCGGGCCTGCAGAAAGTGGCCATCTTGCAAACTCGTTGAATGGCCGTCGTGGCCGATCTCAGCCGTCTGCCTGCGGCCATATCCACCCTGCGCCCATCCTTCGGACCACTAGGCATGGGCCGATTCTTTCGCCAGTCGGGATCGAAAAAATGGAGCCTCGCGGGCTCCATTCGTTCAGCAGGTCGGTACACCTTACAGGGCGGCGTCCTTCAGTTTCTTCAGCGGGCGGACCTTCACCTTGACGGTTGCGGGCTTTGCTGCGAACCACTGATCTTCGCCAGTGAACGGGTTCTTGCCGAAGCGCTTCTTGGTCGCCGCCACTTGCAGGGCCGTGACCTTGAGCAGGCCAGGGAGCGTGAATTCGCCCGCACCCTTCTTGTGCACCGCGCTCAGGACCGTGTTTTCCAGGTGGGCCAGCACGGTCTTGACGGTCTTGGCGTCGAGCTCGGTCTGGGCGACCAGGTGGGCCAGCAAGCTCGCCTTGGTGAAGGTTTCCTTCAGCGGCTTCGCCACCGGTGCAGCCGCAGCGGCCTTCTTTGCCGGTGCTACTGCCTTCTTGGCCGGCGCTGCCTTCTTGGCGGCAGGCTTGGCCGGGGTCTTTACGACAGCTTTCGCTTTGGTTGCCATGGATTCTTTCGTCTGGTTACTCGTTGATATTTCGCCGTAGAGGCGTCCGCGAGAATAGCAAACTCTATGCGGTATGTGGGACCTGGGGACACCAACACTTACAACTGAGCATCAATGGTGGCCCTGATCCGGTCGCAGGTTCTCGTGCTGGCCAGCCCAAGCAGCTTGCTGACTTCATCGCGGTTGCGCCCGGCAAGTAGCAGCCGCCGGCAGTAGGTGTTGCGCAGCACCCGCGGGCTCATGTCTTGCGCTTCGAAGTCGATCGCGAGGAGCGCCGCTCGCACGATCTTGCCAAGACTCATATCCGTGATCGGCTCGCCGCTGGCCTGGAGGGAGAACACGAGGTCGCCAACGACCGGAAGGGTCTGCCGGCGAACGCGGCGAGGTGGATCGTGCGGGTATCACGCGCGCCGTGGGCTGGCACGTGCAAGTAGGGCGGGGCAGCATCGGGCTGCAGGTCCTCCCGGCGGGCCGTGCGGCCTTCCAATGCCGTGACGCCGGTGCCTAGGAAGAGCGCCACGATGGCGCGGTTGCGCAAGGCCGCCGGATCATCCCCGGCGTGCGGCTGCACCCAAGCCTGCAGGCGGGCGTCCGCGTCCTCGGGCAGGTAGATGGGATCCGGCTCGGCCTTCGGCCACTGACCGTCGCGGACCAATTGACCGGCTGGATTGCTCTTGCGCACGCCGATGGCAACCAAGTGGCGGCACAACCGGTCCAGCAGTTTCAGATAGCGCATGCGCGTGGCGGCACTGTAGCCGCGCGCGTCGGGCGCCTGCCAGAAGGTATCGATATGGTCAGGACCGAAGGTGGCCACGGTGGCGTCGACGTCGAGCAGATGACGCCGGAAGTGCTCGAACATGGCCTGATGCTGGATGATCGAGCGGGCCGCGAAAGGGCGCCGGTCCGCGCCGGATGCCTCGCGGCGCTGCCAATCGGCGTAGGCGAGGGTGGGATTGGTGAGCCAGAGGCTGTCGACGGGTGTCATGACCGCATTTATATACTGAATTCCGCTTTCCCCGCACCCCAACCGCCTCTTCGAGGCGGACATAGCCTTCAGGTTAGCGGGGTGGAACCAGGCGGACAGATGCTCGCCGCCGTGTGGCTCTGGAGAAAAGGTCGCCACCATGCTCATGCGCGATGCGGATTGCGCTTGAGGCGGGCATAGCGCGGATAGCGGGCGTCGAGCATCTCTTCTATCATCTGCTGGCGGTCTCCGTCCTCAGGGTCGGGGGGGCACTCCAGCAGGTTTGTGTCTGCACAGAAACGCATGATTTCCAACAGCAACGCTTCGCGCCGCGGCGGTGGGAAATGCAGGCGTCTGGCTTTGGTCCAGTAGCGGTGGCCGCGATGGGTGAGGGCAAGCAGGGCGTCGGGCGTCCCATCGAGGTTGGCAGCGAGGGCCTTGGCTTCCAACTGCAGGGTGATGGTGATAGTCATTGATTTGGCTGGAGATTCGTCAGGGCGATCCAACGGGAAACGATGTGCGCGCGGTTTCCCGTTCCCTCCTCGACGTCGGCTTCGGCGGTCATGCCACTGGGTCCTTGGAAAATGCTCCGGATGGTTGCCCAACGGGGCGCAATGCCGGGCAGGTGGCGGTAGGCGTGAATGACGCGCTCGCCCACCGTGAACGGCCCAGCGCGGCGGAAGTAGGGCACCCCGTTGGGAAAGCGCCCGATCTCTTCGGTTAGTTGGCAGGACAAGCCGTCCAGGTACTGGCCGAGCTGGGAGCGCTGCATCCCGATGCCGCCGCTGGTTTCCACGATCGCCGGCGTAGCGCCAGCACCAACCTTGCGGGCCCACCGCTCAACGGCCGCGCGCATCACCCGACGGTAGTGCATGCCGCCGGCGAGGAAGACCGGGCCGACCTGGTCGGGCCACGCCGCACCGGCCATCGCCGTCGACAGGCCCGAGAGCATGGATCTCCGCGCGATCCGCGGTCATACGGGCATCGTAGGGGGCAATCTCCGCGTCCGGCTGGATAAAGCCATGCTGTGCCGAGAGGATGATGACTTGGGGCTGCGCATCGGCTCGCACGTGCGCGCGAAACGTTTCATACATGACGCCGCGATACAGATCCATGGCGGGGGCAGGGCGGTTGAGCTTCGTGGCCGAGCAGGCCATCAGTACCAACGGGCGAGCCGGCGATCGTGCGACGGTTGCGCGAGCGATTTCATCAAAGAGGCTGAGTTGCGTGGGGTGGGCTTGCATCGGAAGCACGGGGGTGATGGGACATACTTCCAATCTACAGGCGCAGGCTGGAAGTCAAGGCCGGACAGCCGGGGGGGCCGTCAAATGTCCCGTCCGGCGCGCTTGGCGTTGCGCGCCCCGACAAGCGAGGCCTCGCTGCGCGTTGCCAACTCGGGGATTGGCACCTGCATCATGTTTCGTGCGGCCTCGCGTATCGCGCTGGTGAGGCACTCACGTCTGCCACCCAGGTCAACATTCCCATGGTTCCGGATCAAGCGGGTCGCGTTGAAACGCCAAGCGGGAACCCGTGCGGTGGCTCCGGCCTCGGGGGCGGCGCTGATGCCGACGGTGGCGTGGCACACGCGGTCCATTCCCAGCTGTACCGTATCGTAGTGAATCACCAGGACCGTCCCGGCGGCACTAAAGAAGTGCTCGAACTCCGTCGAGATCAAATCCTGCACGACGGCGCCGGGATCACCCACCGGCTCGTCGCCGTAGGCGAGGACGCCGAGCGCTGACGCGGGCGAGGCGGAAAAGGTGAGGGCGGCGCCGATCGGGGCGATGGTGCTACGCATGTATTTCTCCTGACAGATGACGGTCCTTCGGCTTCCAAGCCGGAACCTTCAGCAGAACGGGCGTGCGTACGGGCGCGTGTTGCCGGCTCTGATGGCAGATGTAGTGACCGAAGGTCCTTCTACAGCCGGCCGATCAACGTCACAACTAGTTCGTTGAGGGCTAGATGGTCGATGATCTGGAAATCGGACATTTGTGCAAGGCCCAATCCCTGCACCACAGCATAAAAGCACGAGGTCGGAGTTGTTGACGGTGAAGCGGGATTCTGGAAGTAGCTTGTGCACTCCGCCATCGATTTGGAATTCTGAGTCGGGTGATCTGCCATTCGTGCCAGCGTGGCACCTGCGTTCATGCTTGGATATTTCCTCGCATGTTTCGGGAAGCCCATACCAGGCTACGAAGGAAGGGGCTGCAGAAGCCGCCCTGCGCATCGGCTCAAGCCGCCAGGACCGATCTGATGCGCGCATTCAACGACTTTGCGCGTGCGTTCAAAGTGAGGTCGGTGCGCGAAGTCGAACTTCAGCACATCGAGGGATGAATGGGGCTCGTGACTCCCTGGCCGCCCGCTGAAATCCTCCCCGCATGGCCAAGGACCTGTAAACGCCTGCTGCCCTGGGCCTTGTCCGACCCCTCGCCCCGTCGCTCGCTGTCTTCGCGAAATTCCGCAGGTACTGCCGCGCGCCCACAAAGGGGAGCCAAATTTTGGCATTCGACAAGTTTCGCAATCATGCGAGGGGATTGGCGCTGCGCGAACAACATGCTGTTTCTTCACGCGTGCCTAGTGCCTACTAAAAATGACGGCTAGGATTCAACGCAACACGTCAAGTATCTGGCCAGAACGCGCGCGACGCACTGCGCAGCAGCGCGCCAAGGACAAAAAATGAACTCTACGCCCTGCACGCGCCCGGGGTGGAGTGTGTTGCCAAGGGCAAGGTCCGTCATCCCTACGAATTCGGCGTGAAGGTGAGCCTGGCAATCACTGCCAAGCGGGGTCTCACCGTCCGTGCGCGCAGCTTCCCTGGCAATACCTCCGACAACCACACGCTACACGCAATTTGCTGTCTCCTTGACTAAGGCTGCTCAGACTCGGAGTTCCTCTTGCTGCTGAGATCGAACGCCTGCCTCGCCTGTTCAATGGCCGGGAGGTGCGCGATGGCCCATCGGCCAAGCGCTTCCACAGGGGTTCTTAGCGAATGYCCGAGGGAGGTCAGTGAGTAGTCAACGCGCGGCGGAATCGTGGCATAAACGGTCCGCGTAACCAGTCCGTCTCGTTCCAATCCCCGCAAAGTTAGCGTCAGCATTCGCTGCGAGATGCCGCCGATCTTCCGCTTCAGTTCGTTAAACCGCATGGGCCCCTCGGCAAGGAGCATGACGATGAGGACGCTCCACTTATCGCCAATGCGCGCGAGGACTATCCCCGCTCCCCGGCAGTCTCCAGGCAGATCTATCCCGTTACGTCTGTCCAACATTCCGGGCAAGTGGCCCTTGTGCTCGACAACCGTGCCAGTCGCATCGTCAGACTCCCGTTGAATGGTCGCAGGTAACATCGGTGTGCCTCCTTGTGGCGGACGCGAATGGTGGGTATGTTGGTCGCGAGCCATCACGCAATCGCGCCCATTGAATTCGGACTGTTCAACTCCGCGATGGGCAGCGCATACCATTGGAGATCCCCGAGTGACCACGAAGCTTCTTCACATTGATTCCAGCATCCTGGGAAACAATTCCGTCAGCCGTACCCTTTCGGCCGGCATCGTCAACAAGTTCAAGGCCGCGCATCCGAAAGTCGATGTCATATATCGCGACCTCGCCAGTTCACCCATTCCTCACTTGTCCGGCGCCTACTTCGCCGCATCCCGTGATCCCAAGGCGCCGAATGACGCAGCGCTTCTGCGGGATATTGAGTTGGGACGCGCCATCCTGGAAGAATTCCTGGCGGCCGACGTGGTGGTCATTGGTGTCGCATTTTACAATTTCAGTATCGCCAGCCAACTGAAGGCTTGGATCGACCGTATCGCCGTCGTGGGAAAGACCTTTCGCTATACGGACAGAGGTCCAGAAGGGCTCGTGACCGGCAAGCGCATCATCCTGGCCGTTGCACGCGGCGGGTACTATGGCCCCGGTTCGCGCAACGCGGCACTTGAGCACGCGGAAGCCTATCTCCGGAGCGTATTCTCGTTCGTGGGCGTGTCCCAGCTTGAAGTGGTCGCTGCTAACGGTGTGTCTGCAGGTGCCGAACAACGGCAAGTCGCTATCGAGCAGGCACAGCAACAGATTGACGATCTGCTTCCGACCTAAGTGGAACCGAGTTGTCAGGCCTAAGGAAACGGCAAGACACGATCACAGCTTTTCAGAGACCTTTCAAGTGCGAAACGTGTCGCACTTGAAAGGTCTCTTAGTCATCGTCGTCAAAACAGCTTGATCAAGCGGATCTGGCTAAAGCTGCCGACCTTTGCGTTGCGCGAAGTGGTTGTTGCCATGTATTGCAACGTCAGCGCCGCGTCAATGCCAGGCACCATCGCGGTATAGAACGCACCGGCATTGAGCGATCGGTATCGGCTCGGGCCCCAGGGATTGTTCGAGTCGTCCTGGTACTGTTGAACGAAGACGGTGTGCAGTCCGAATACACCAATCCCGGTCTTGTATGCTGCCGCGCCTTCCAGTCCGATCCAGTTTCCGCTGCGGAGGTCATTGTCCCGATTCTTCGTATTCAGGCCCAGGGTCACCTTTGCCGCGAAGGCGATGTCGGGCGTTGGCAGGTAGGCCATTTGCACCGACGGCCGCAGCGTATAGAAATTACCAGTGCCTATGTCGGGTGCAGGCGATGCGTTGTAGCGCCCTGTCGGAATGACGAGGGATGCGCCCAGCAATACGCGCAGCTGTTCGGTCGTATAGAGCCAGCCGCCTTGCAACTCCAGGTCGCCGATGCCCGATACGTCGCCACTGGAACTGGCTGCTTCGCCGGCAAGGGTTGACTGATATGTCGCCCCGAACTGGCTCGCGATGGCCCGCTGTGCGGCCGCGGGGACTGCAGGGTTCGCCTGCACGGCTGGCGTTGCGGCAGTAGCCCTGACCGATTGGGATTTGACGCCATACGGCAGAACGCCGCCGAACGCGAAGCGACCGCCGCCATAGTCCGCGTCGGTAATGTAGCCAACGCCGAGGTTGAACAGCTTGAAAGTGCCTGAGGCGGGGATCTGGGCGGTATTCGCGCCATAAGTGGGATACGCGCTCACGGGTGTCGGGGACGGAAGTGGAATGGCGCCACCGGGGATCGGCTTCGTCAGTGTGTTGCCGTCGTTGCCGGTCACCTTCCTGATGTCGATATAAGTTGCTGCGACGCCAACTGCGAGCCCGGCGGCATCTGGGGGTGTAAACATTTCCCCTCCGATGCTGCCTGCTATGTTGTACCGCACCTGAAAGTCTTCTCCGGCATGCGCGGTCATGCTTGCAAGGCAAATTATCGCCGAGATAGAAAGACAATAAACAGAAGTCTGCAACACAAGGGTCTCCTCCTTGTTATTCAGGTGGTGCAAAAAAAGCCCCGCCCGCCGAGGCCACGAACTGGCACCGGAAGGTTCTTATACTGTCTGCGGGGCGACTGGTGCCTTCAGGCGGCCTTGGGGAGGCGTATGTCGAGGCGTACCTGCGGCGGATCGATCAAATAAAGGGCGCGCTGGAGGATGTGCTCGGCTTGAGAGGCCGGGCCTTCGGCGAGCACGCATCGGTCAGGGCGGACCACCACCATCCAGTCGAGCGGGGCCACGCGGGGCAACACGACCTCGTCCAGTGCTTCAAGACGCCGGCCTTTGGGCGCGAGATGCTGCGCTTGGGCACGCTGGCACCATTGCCACACCTTGCCACCGGCGAGGGACCAGCGGACCATGAGCTCAGACGAGAGACGCGTCGCGGGGTCAAAGCCAAATCCGATGACTGCACACTCAAGCCCCAGGCAATCGTCGCTAAGTGTCGGGATTCCGCTTTCTGCCGGTCGGACCCACCCCTGTGGAAAGCTCGAACCGGCACGCAGCTTCTCGGTGCCGCGCACGCGCACAAACAGGCCTTTGTCGAAAGTGTTTGCCGGCTTCACTTTCAGGTCTTCGAACAGGGCACGGCCGCGCGGCAACAACCTTATCGCGCTCATGCACCCGTGTATAGCGAGTGCCGCAGCTCGGTTGCGTGGCATGACAAGTGCTCCAAGAAAGCGCGCCAGGTTGATGATCTTTCTTGCGTGAGGCCGGCGTTCCTGATCATAGCTGTCGAGAATCTGCTCGCTCGCCTGGCCGCGTAGCACCCACGCCAGCTTCCACCCAAGATTTGCCACGTCTCGCAGGCCGGCCACCAATCCTTGCCCGGCAAAAGGGGGGGTAATGTGAGCGGCATCACCGGCCAGGAAACATCGGCCTTTTGAGAACGATTTGGCTTCACGTGCGTGAAATCGATACACGGCGGTGCGTTCTATCTGGATCTTGTCTACATCGCACCACGGCGCGAGCAGATTGCGCACCGATTCAGGCCGCTCCATTTCCGCAGCGCTTTCGCCCGGCTTCAACATGAATTCCCAGCGCTGGCGGCCTCCTGGGGCGACCATATGCGGCGTTGGCCGCGCGGGGTCGCAGACGAACTCGCAATGGTCAATGGGATTCGGCACGCCAAGCGCGTCGACAATCAGCCAGTCCTGCTGGAATGTGCGGCCCTCGAAATCAAGCCCCAGCTCACGCCGGACCAGTGAACCTGCGCCATCGATGCCCACCATGTACTTCGCCCTGACCTGCAGGTCGGGGCCGCCAGCTGATTTCACGACGGCACGCACACAATGACCATCATCGACGAAGGACTGGAGTTCAGTCCCAAGGCGAACGTCCACGGTGCGGTACGCTGACAGCTTCTTGCGCAGCACGGCCTCCAGCTCTGGCTGGTAGAACGTGACGAGCGTCGGATGGCCGTCGACAATTCTCGCGCTATTGATGCGCGCAAAGCGGCCGAACAGTGGCGAGCGGTATTGCACCTTCGGAATCGCCACCGTGGCGAATTCGCCCTCCGCTACGCCCACGAGTTGCAGAATGCGCAGGGCCTCGTTGTCCAGCGCGATCGCGCGCGGTTTGGCAAAGATTTCCGTGGCGCGGTCGATGGCCAGGACGCGGATCCCGTAGCGGCCAAGCAGGTTGGCCAGCGCTGCCCCCACCGGCCCCAGTCCTACAAGCAGGACATCCGTATCAAGCATGTTCCCCTGCGGGGTCTTCGTGGTGTCCGTCATCATTGCTCCTGCCATGCGGGAATCACGGGATAGCGGGCTACCAGTGCTACCGCCGCCTCACGTGACGCGACCGGACCGGAGATATCGGCTATGGCGCCGCGCTCGGGGCAGAGGCGGGCCTTGACGCGGGTGTCGGACATGCCATCCTCGGCAAGCGCCGCCTGGATGACGTGCTCGATAGTGAGCAGCCGCAGGTCTGGCTTGGAGACCTTGCCGACGGCGGTAAGGGGCAGTGTAGGCATGATTTCGATGCGTACCGGCACCGCCGCACGTTCAGGAATCCTCTCCCGCGCGTATTCCATCAACGCCTCGCTGCAAGCCTGTCCGCCTGGCTTGAGTATCGCGAAGGCCACCGGCAATTCGCCCGCATGGATGTCCGGCTGCCCGACCGCGGCGACCATGGCGACCGCGGGGTGTGCGGCGATCGCATCCTCGATCATCGACGGATCAATGTTATGGCCGCCACGGATAATCAGGTCTTTCGCGCGGCCGCACAGCGTGAGAGCTCCGTCCGCGTCAAGGCGGCCCAGGTCACCCGTGTTGAACCATCCGCCCTCGATCCAGATGCCGCGGTTGTCGCCTTCCCTTAGGTAACCGGGAAACACATTGGGGCCGCGTATGCCGATCACGCCGGTCGTACCGGCTTCGGCAAGTTCGGCGGGCCTGCCGTCTGCGCATAGCTTGAACAGCTTCAATTCCTGATACGGAATGCGGATGCCAACCGTACCGGCCTTGGGCGCGGCTTGTGGCGGGTTGACGGTCGATACGCAACTACCTTCCGTCAGGCCATATCCCTCGTGAATGCGAACGCCGGTGAGCTTTTCAAACTCGTGTGCGACCTGACTGGGCAGCGGCGCGGCACCGCAGAGAACGTGGCGCAAGGTCGGGACCCCGTCCGCAGGCAAAGGTCTGGAAAGCAGGGCCGCCAGGATGGTTGGTACGGCGGAAAACGTGGTGGTCCCGAACCGGTTGGCAATTTCCCAGAAGGCGTCCAGCAGGCCGGGCGTCCGGTACCCGCCCGCTGTCAGCATGACGATTTCCGAACCACTGTGAAGTGCGCCGAGTCCGGTCACCATGGCTCCATTGACGTGGAAAAGGGGCAATCCAGCCAGCATCACGTTGCGCCGGTCATCGATCCGTTGAAGGACCCATGCCATCACAGCTTCGTTCAGGTGACTGTGCACGGCCACCTTGGGATACCCGGTGGTCCCGCCCGTATGAAAATAGGCACACGGCTCGGTGGGCGTGAATCGCCGCCCGCTGATCAGCCGCGTACTGTCCGATTCGGCCAGCGCGTCATGGAAGTCGAGCACTTGCACGCCGGTACGGGCCGGCATCTTGCCGCGCGGGGTGTGGCCGCCGGAGCAGATACGCCCCCCCAGCGCGGCCATCGGGTCAACCTGCAGGATCGTATGGACCCGAGGCAGCCGGTCCGCGACTTCCACGGCCTTTTCCCAGATATTCCCGTCCGTCGTGGGCCCCAGGGCGATGACCACCCTGGCCCCCGTCTCTTCGCAGATACGGGCAATGAAGCTGGATTCCAGCATCGGGTTGATGGGGCTGGCAATGCCGGTAGCTTCCGCGCCCCATAGCGCCAGGTGGCCCTCGATCAGGTTCGGTAACAGGATGGCGACTGGCACCCCCGGAGTGACACCCAGGCGGTGGAGCGTATTGGCGGTGCGATGGATGCCCTCGAGCAATTCGGCATAACGGACATCGCGCGTCGGCGCGGAAGCGCTGCCGTCCAGCAGCAGCCGCAGGGCCACGCGTTCCGGCCAGCGCTCGCAAGCGGTCCGTAGTACATCGTAAGTGTTTGTGGCGCGGATCGCGTCCCGCCAGGGCGTCCGTTCGATCTGTTCCACGTCCTCCAGTCGCCTGACGACCTCTGGCATGGCGTTGATTGCAAGGCTACTCATAAGACTTCACTCTCATTCCAAATGCTGCGATGGGATGCCACGTATTTCGTCGCAACCTGCGTGGTCGTCATGCCGTGGCGATAACGGTGGTCTGCTCACCCAGGTCGATGGTGCCGTCATCCGTGCGAATCGAGGCCCGGATGCTATCGCCGGGCCGAAGGTAGGCGGGATTGGTCATGCCGCGGCGCACAAACATGCGCCATTTTCCGGCGTCGCTGAGAAAATGTTTCGCCATGAACATGGCGAGCTTGCCCGGCGCGCGGGCCGCGCAACCGGCAGGCGTACCGGTGGCGATCAGGTCGCCGGTGTGAACGTCGTGCATGGATGCCAGTTCCGTCAAGGTTGAAGCCGGCGCGTGGATCATATCGGCGCAGTAGGCATCCTGCCGGGGCTGTCCGTTGACATCCAGGCGCATCCGCAATTCCGGCCAACGTTGCCACTCTTCCGGTGTCAGCAATATGAGCCCAGGGCCAACAGGTCCGAAGCCGCGATAGCTCTTGCCCTTGTAGAACTGACCCTGCGGCAATTGCACGTCACGCGCCGACAGGTCATTGACGATGGTCACGCCGGCAAGCCAATCACCGAGAGCGTCAGGGCTGACCTTCACGCCAGGTTGCAAATCCCGCCGCAGCACCAGCCCGAGCTCGATCTCGTAGTCGAGCAGCTTGACGTGGGCTGGGGAGGCAACCGGAGCATCCGCGGCCGTGATGCATGAGGATGCCTTCGTGAAGATGGTGTTGAAGGGAAAATTCTCGACACGCAGGCCGGATTCCATGACGTGGCTGCGGTAGTTGACCCCCTGGCAGAGGAATTGCTGGTTCTGCGTGACGGGAGCCAGAAGCTCGACGGCCTCGCGCGGAATCGTTGCCTGTGCCGCCGGCACTTGCCAGATGCTTTGCCAGTGTTTGGCAAGCAACTCGCCTGTGGTCGCGGCGTTGACCTGCAACGGCGCGATGCGTGCGCCAAAGAGAATGCCCCATTGCGGGCCATCCGTATGGATGTAGCGAATTACGGTACGAGACATGACACTTCCTAGGGAATTGCTTAGTTCTAAAGCCAGGGCCTGGCGGGTGCACCCAGCGCTGTTTCGATCAGCTTGAGCCGCGCCGGCGCAATTGCCTTTCGCTGTACCAGCCTCAGCACCTTCAGCACATTGCGCAAAGTCTTTCTTGGCTTCATGGAGGCTGGTGCGTCGGCACCCCAAGCCCAGATGCCGCCGAAATCAAGCGGCGAGTAAGCGGTTTCGAAATCCGCGGTGAACAGGTCGCCATCGGTGTAGTGCTCCAGCTCGAAGCCGTCCGGGTCGCGCCAGTAGTCGAACAGCTGGCTTCCCAGCAAGTGCCGCCCGATGCCCCACATGTGCGAATGGCCTTGCGCACGCAGCACCTGTTGACCTTGCCCGAGCGCATCGAGATCGATGACTTCGTACGCGCTGTGCTCGTATTTCTCTTCGATGCCACCCACCAGTACGAGGGTGTGGTGGTCAGCTGGCGCCTGGCCAAGGTCGAGCCGGCAGAAGGCCAGGTTGGGGCTGCCATCCGCGAGGTACTGCACATCGGTCGGAATGACACCAAGTACGGTCATGTACCACGCCGCCATGGCGGCAAAGTCCACGGTTTGAAAGACAACATGACCCAGCCGGACAATACTGGCCGGCTCAATCGGGGTGCGAACAGTGCGGTTGACTCGCGGCGCATGTTGCCCCGTGTTGGTCAATGTCATGGGCGGGCGCATGGGCAGAGCTTCGACACGCTGCTGGCCTTGCACGAGCCAGACGCTGCGCCCGGAAGGATCGAATAGCTCGACACCGCGCCCGCCTCCGGGAATCTGCTGTTCGGACAACCACGTGGCGCCAATGCGATCGATGTACCGATTCAAGTCGGTATCGTCCGACATACGAAAGGCGGGCCCAACGAAGCGGCTCGCCGCCGAACGTTCGGCCACCGCAATGCAAGGGGCCGTCCCGACGCCACGGGCCGTGATCCGGTCAGGCGAAACGCTGACCAGATGCATGCCGAAATCGCGCCAGAAGCGTTCAGTCGCCGGCAGGTCTTTCTTTTCCCAGCGAAGGAACGCCAGTTCCACTGCTCTACCGAGCGGCTTTGGGCGAGTGAGCCGTTGCACGCCAGGTGGCAGCCGGCTCTCCGGGTGAGACTCCGGCTGGCGGAGCATGACAGTCGATTTGGGCATGAGGTCTCCAACCGCTGAGCGGTCCGTTTGAGATTATTTTGGATCAGCACCATGCATGCAGGTGCTGCCAAGGAGGCGCCACGGCGCTTGCGACGTCGGAATGCGGGGGCAATCGACGTCGTGCATAGACGTGATAATAGTATATTTGTCATAATGACAAATAGCTCGTTAACACCTAGGGAGTGCGACAGGGGGGGCGGTCGCAGCGCCCCGCCGTGCGCAAGGTGCGGCGCGTTTCGCGTCGACCGGCCAAGGGATTGCATGCCGGCTGCCATACGAGCCGCATCGCCCGGAGCACTGGCGACCGAAATGGCTGCGGCCCAGGGTGTCTCCCGGTTCAGCACCGTACCGGTGCGCATTTGAGTCGGGTAAGCGACACACCGAAAGAGCCGGGTTGAGGACTTGGATACGCGATCGTCGGCGCGGGGCCGTGGCCCCCGGCCCCSCGCCGCGAGGACGGATTCTGTGGGGCAGCCAGCACTTCATCGAATACAAAGCCGGTTTGAACTGTGATGCGCGCTATCCAACACGGGCTGGGTAAGCCGAATCGCGGCCCAAAGTCCATGTGAGCAACGATCAGCTGAATACGATAAGCCGTATGGTGAGTGGCATTTTCGATAACCTATATCTTGCGACGGGCGGTCATTACGCTTCTAATGAGTTCGTGGCAGGCGAAGGCTGTCAGAGGGCGATATGCGCTGCACAAAATGCGGGTTCGAGAACCCCGCGGGAGGAAAATTCTGCGAGGAGTGCGGGCAAAGGCTTGCGCAGATCTGCCCGCAATGCGGCCATGAGTCCAGCCCCACAGCAAAGTTCTGCGGTTCTTGCGGCGCGCCCATGATGGAGCTGGCCGCAACGCCAGTCGCTGCCGCAGTGCCAACGCCCGCTGTCCCCGCACCGGTTCTTTACACGCCGCCCCATCTCGCCGAACGCATCCTCGCCGAGCAAGCCGCGATGGAGGCCAGGGGACAGGCTGCCGGCGAACGCAAGACCATTACGGCGCTGTTTGCGGACATGGCCGGCTCGACCGCCTTGATCCAGGACCTGGACCCCGAAGAGGCACGCGGGCTGATCGACCCCGTGATCGCGCTGATGATGGAGGCCGTGCATCACTACGAGGGATACGTTGCCAAATGCCTGGGCGACGGCATCCTGGCGCTGTTTGGCGCGCCGATTGCCCACGAGGACCACCCCTTGCGGGCGTTGTACGCGGCGCTGCGCATGCAGGAAGTGATGCGCCGCCATGGTGACCGGTACCGTCTGGAGCAGGGGGTCCCGCTGCAGATCCGGGTTGGCATCCATACCGGCGAAGTGGTGGTGCGCTCGATCCGCAAGGATGACTTGCGCGCGGACTACGACCCGGTGGGGCACACGATCCATATCGCCTCCCGGATGGAAGGCGTCGCAACACCGTCGTCGATCCTCGTTAGCGAGTCGACCCATAAGCTGACCGAGGGGTACTTCGCGTTCAAGGGCCTCGGGACCACCCACGTAAAGGGCATTCGGGACCCGCTTGCGGTCTATGAGGTGCTCGGCCTCGGCGCCATGCGCACGCGCCTGCAAGTGGCGGCCCATCGCGGTCTGGCGCGGTTTGTCGGCCGCCAGGCCGAATTGGAGCGCTTGCAGGAGGCGTCGGAGTCGGCCAGGGCTGGGCGAGGGCAGATCGTCGGGGTGGTGGGCGAGGCGGGTGTCGGCAAGTCGCGTCTGTACCACGAATTCAAGGCGCGCTCGCAGCGGGGCTGCATGGTGCTCGAAACCTTCTCGGTTTCGCATGGCAAGGCCTTTCCCTATCTGCCTTTGATCGACCTGTTGAGAAACTATTTTCAGATCACCGCGCAAGATGACGAACGGCTGTATCGCGAGAAAGTCACCGGCAGGTTGCTGACCCTGGATCGCACACTGGAGGACCATCTGCCCTATCTGCTTTACCTGCTCGGTATCAGCGAAGCGGGCTCGGCGCTGCCCAAGATGGATGCCACCATCCGGCGCCACCGCACCTTCGAAGCCATTGCACGGCTACTGGTGCGTGAGAGCCAGAATCAGCCGCTGATGGTCTTCTTCGAAGACTTGCAATGGCTGGACAGCGAGACCGAGGCCTTTCTCAATATCCTCATCGAGCATGTGCAGCGTACCAGGCTGCTTCTGCTCGTCAACTACCGTCCGGAATACGTGCATGATTGGGGCGGGAAACTTTACTACACCCAATTGCAACTGGAACCGCTGGGGCAAGCGGAGGCACAGGGCCTGCTCACGGCCCTGCTGGGAGACCATCCCTCGCTCGTGCCCCTGAAGCTGCTTATCCTGGCGAAGACGGAGGGCAACCCGTTCTTTATTGAGGAAGTCGTCAAGACGCTGGCCGAGGAGAGCGTCTTGCTTGGTCAGCCCGGCAGCTACCGGATCGAGAACGCCCCTTTGTCATTTCATATTCCGACGACCGTGCAGGGCGTGCTCGCCGCCCGTATCGACCGGCTCCCCGTCGCCCAGAAGGACTTGCTGCAGACCCTTGCGATCATCGGCAAAGAGTTTCCCTTAAGTCTGATCCAGCATGTCACAGCGCAACCGGAAGAGGAACTGCGCCCGCTTCTGGGTGACCTCCAGGCCGGCGATTTCATTTACGAGCGTCCCGCTTTCCCGGAAGTGGAATACGCGTTCAAACACGCGCTTACCCAGGAGGTGGCCGCTAACTCCCTGCTGACCGCTCAGCGCAGTGTGCTGCATGAACGCACGGCCCGGGCCATCGAGACACTGTTTCCAGGCCGGCTGAAGGACTATTGCAGCGAACTGGCTCACCATTACAGCAAGAGTGGCAATGTGCCGAAGGCCATCGAATACCTGCATCTGGCGGGCCAGCAAGCCTTGCAGCGTTCAGCACAGCTTGAAGCGATTCATCATCTCAGTGCAGCCCTCGAACTGCTCAAGTCCTTGGCAGACACCCCCGAACGCGCACGCGAGGAACTCACCCTGCTGCTGACCCTCGGTCCTGCCTGGATGGCCGCTCGAGGCTATGGTGCGCCAGAGGTGGAGGAGACCTACACGCGTGCATTGGCCTTGTGCGAACAGGGCGGGGAAATACCGCAGATCTTCTCGGCGCAGTTAGGACTGTGGTCGTTTTATCTATTGCGTGCGCAACTCAGTACTGCACACGCCTTGGCGCAGCGGCTGCTCGGTCTCGCGCAGGATAAACAAGATCCGGAACAGCTCGCGGAGGCGCACCGCATTCTCGGCGCCACCTTGTTCCGTCTGGGCGAGATCAGGATGGCCCGGACCCACATGGAGCAGGCGCTGGCACTGCACCGCCCCGATCGGAAAACATACAGCAAACTTCTACGTTATGCGCCGAACCTCGCCCTTCATATCGGGAGCACGCTAAGCTGGACGCTCTGGTTTCTGGGCTTGCCGGACCAGTCGCGTGCGCGCAGCGAGGAAGTGCTGGCGCTGGCCAGAAAGTCCTCTGATCCGTTCGGCCTTGCCTTGTGCCTGATCTTCGCGGCCGAATTGCACCAGTACCGGCGCGATGTGCAACTGGCGCGGGAGTACGCAGACGCCGCCATCGCGCTTTCAAGCGACCAGGGGTTCCCCCTCTATCTGGGTTGGGGAACGATCCTGCGCGGCTGGGCGCTGGCCGAGCAGGGTAGTCATGAGGAGGGCATCGCGCAAATACAACAAGGCCTCCGCGCCCACGAAGCCACCGGAGCGACACTGGGTCGGCCGAGGCTTCTGGGACTGCTCGCCAACGCTTATGAAAAGGCAGGGCAAGCCGAGGCAGGGCTTGCTGTGCTGAGTGAGGCGCTGGCTCTGGTGAAGAACACGGGCGAGCGGTTCGCTGAGCCGGTTCTGCTTCGGCTCAAGGGGGAACTGATTCTGATGTTGTCCGGCGACAAAGCCGGCTCGTCCATCAGGGCCAAAGAAGCCGAAGCATGTTTTCAGGCGGCTATTGCCACTGCTCATGACCAGGGAGCCAGGTCAGTCGAGCTGAAAGGCGCGCTGAGCGTGGCCCGGTTATGGCAACGCTGCGGCAAGACGGATGCTGCGCGCTCGATCCTGGCCGGTATTCATGGCACATTCACCGAGGGGTTCGATACCGTCGACTGGCAAGATGCCAAAGTACTGTTGGAAGAGCTGACGTAAGCAGTCTGACCAGGCTCGCGGAGGCGTTTGCCGACGACACGTGGCTGGCCCTTCGGATCGCTGCAGGTGCTCAGGCGCTTGGTGAGGCGTCCGATACGGTCGCAGATTGGCGCGGTGTTCCCCTGGCGCTGGTCGTGACAAGTGCCAATCAGTTGGATCGGGTCACCTTCGAAGTCCTGGTCCATGCAATACCAGCACTGCCCGGACTGTCCGGCCGAGTATTCTCGGGCCGCCGAAGGTGCGGGCTATTCCGGCTGGATGCCGGCGGCTTTGATCACCTCAGCCCATTTCGCGGTTTCGCTGCGCACGAACGCCGCCAACTCTTCTGGCGTCGATGGGGAGGGTTGGCCTCCAGTCTGGCTGAAGTGTTCGGTAGCCGCCGGGCTGGTCAGCCCCTGCAGAATCAGCTGACTCATACGCGCGATGACCGGTTTTGGCGTAGTGGCAGGGAAGAAGGCAGCAACCCAAGCCGTCATCTCGTACCCCGGCAGGCCGCTTTCCGCCATGGTCGGGACATTGTCGAGCAGGGGATGGCGCCTGGACGTGGTCACGGCGACTGCGCGCAGCTTGCCGTTCTGGATCAGGGGCAGGGCTGGATTGATGTCGGAAATCATGAAGTCGACCTGGTGGCCCATCAAGTCGGTCAGGGCCTGCGGCACGCCCTTGTAGGGCACATGCAGTGCCGGTGCGCCGCTCATGATCTTGTAGAGCTCACTGGCGACCCGGGTGGAGGAACTGCCGCTGGCGAAGGTCATCTTGCCTTGCCGGCTTTTCGCCAGCGTGGTCAGATCGGCCACCTTCTGCACGGGGCTGTCGAATGGCACCACCAAGACCAATCCGCTCTTGGCGATCAACGACACCGGCGCGTAGTCCTTGATGGGATCATAGGGCAGCTTCCTGAACAGGGACGCATTGGCCGCGTGGGTGGTATTTGTCGTGATGAGCATCGTGTAGCCATCTCCGGGCGCTCTCGCGACCGCCGTGGCCGCGATGAACCCGTTGGCACCGGGGCGGTTTTCCACGACCACGGACTGGCCGGTCTGGGCGGTGACGTTTCGCGCGATGTAGCGCGCGGTGTTGTCCGTGCCACTGCCTGCAGGGAACGGCACCACCACACGGATCGGTTTGTCCGGATACTCGTTCAGGCCAGCTGCCCACACCAGCTGCGACGCCGCGCAAGCAGCGGCTAGTCCGAACAGCAGGGCGAGCACGCGTCGCCGGGGAAATCGCTGGATCATCTTGTCTCCTCCCGCATCTTGGGATCTGATTGATTCACTTGGCCGAGCTTGCGTCAGGTCAGCGGATCGTGTGCGCGAATGACAATCAGCTCGCGCATCTCGTCCGCCGATTCGAGGCTGAGCTCCGCACCGTCGGGAACGTAGACCCACTCCCCAGTCCCGGCGGCGAAGCGCTCCCCTTCGATGCGCCCATGGAGCGTGCCGCTGCGCACGAAGAGCACCTGCTCGGTCTCGCCAAGCCTGTGCGGCTCGGCGCCGCCATCTGGATCAAGGTCGACCATGTAGATGTCGAGATACCGGGAATCGACGGTCTGGCGTGTGATGACCGGCCTGACGAGCGCGGCACGGTAGTGCGCCAGCGCGATCGCTTCGGTGCTGGTTGGAACGTCGCGGACATCGGCGGCACCGGCCTGAAGGCGCGGGTCGTCCGGGCCGCTCGCGGTCACTGCTGCGTTCGGGTTTTCGCTATATGGCGGAGCGTAGACCACCATCACCTGCACCGGTTCGTCGCTGATGACCTCGAAGCGATGGAAGACGCCAGCCGCGTTGAAGCTCCAGTCCCCTGCGCGCAAGATGCGCTGCTTACCGGGTAGTTCGCCGATACCCTCGCCGGCGAGCAGGAACGACGCCTGTTCGAGGTCCGGGTGTGCGTGCGGCAACGCGCCGTGGCCCCGGGAAATCGTGCCCAGCAGGACCTCGAGCCGGCGCGCGCCGACAGTCTCCTTGCCGATGATGCGCTGGTTTGCCGTTCCCGTGTGGTTGGCCGGCGCGTACGCGGCCACGTCGGTGGCCCTCCGTACATAGGATGATGTCATTCCGATGTCTCCTTGTTCGAATGGTGAAGGTCTGTTGCGCTCAGCGGCGGCTGTCAGGGATGGCCAGCGCCGGGTAGTGCTCGGTCAGCTTGGCTGGCATCTCCACATCCAGGATGAAACGGTCGCCGCGATACCAGAACTGCCCTGCCAGGAGCACATTGCCGTCGACGTCCAGCGTCGATCGGATGATCCTGGCGATTGGCGCCCCGAAGCCATAGGCGAGATCGCGTGCCAGGATATAGTCGGCCGGCTCAACCGTCATGGTCTGCTGCATCATGCCAAGGCGGTCACCTTCGACCTGGCGCAGCAGATGACCAAGCTTGTGGTGCTTTTCGGCACCGCGGGGAAAGCGGGCAAAGACCGACGAGGCTACATACATCTCGATCAGGCAGAATGGCGTCCCGCCATGTATATGCATTTTGCGCACCATTACATAGCTGTCCAGCGGCGTGCCACGCCGGACCAGGCCCGGCCGCAAGGCCACGCCCTCGCGCATTTCCAGGATGCGGATTTCCAACTCGCTGCCATGGGCCGATTCGTCATTGATGGCGGAGCGCAGCCCTTGTCCGGGTTCTGGTGGCTGCTTGATGACGTGCGTGCCACGACCGCGCTGGCTGCTGACCAGTCCCTCTTCCGTCAGCGCGGCAAAGGCCTGGCGCACGGTGACCTTGGCGATCCCGTGGGTTTGCGCTAGGCTGTCCACGGTTGGCAGCTGCATGCCCACCGGGTACTCCCCCGAAACGATCTTGTGTCGGATGACGCTGGCCAGCTGGCGATATCGCGTCACGCCGCCAGTGCCGTCGTCGGCGAGGATGATACTCTCGTTGGCAGCTGCGTTGGGCGCATTCCTCGTCATGACAACAGCCCCCGCGGCACGCTTACCGGCATGGTGAGCAGGATCTGCGCCATGCCCTTGCCGAGCGGATCATTCCGCAGCGAGGCCATGCCGCCGCCATCCAGCGCCGACTCGCAGACAAAGTTCATGGCGTCGAAGCCGGGCAGGTCGTAGCATGTCACCGGCCCCTTCACCAGGTACCCAAGCCAGTCCGCCACGCGCGCCACCGTCACTTCGGCCCGGAGCACGGGCAGGTACGCCGGCCGGCGGGCGATCAGCCCGATGTTCGAGGTATCCCCCTTGTCGCCGCTACGGCCATAGGCGAGCCGTATCAGCGGAACTTCGACGGTATCGTGTTCCGCAGGGCCGGCGCCCGTTTGTTCAGCGACTGCAGGTGCCGCGGGCGCGACCGATGCCGCCGGGCTGCCCGAAGGAACGGTGACGCCGCTGCGTGCGCCGTCCATCACCACCGCCGGGATCAGGGCGCTCTTGTCGAGCAGGAATGCATACTGGCGGATCGATGGCGAGGGACTGGAACGCCCACCCGTCGAGCCCGTGGTGCCCGGCGCCCAACTGGTCCCCGCCGCTGCAATTTCCCGCGCGAACAGTTCCAGCGCCGCCTTCTCGGGATGCATGACCGCCAGCCGCATCACCGCCTCGCGGGTGTGCCGGACGGCAGCATGTGGCCCAAAGCAGGACTCTGCTCCCAGCACCTCGATCCGGGTGCGACTGTAGTCCCCCCACCCGTTCTCCCCGAAAAGCTTGCGCGTGCGGGCAAGGATCGCCTCAGCCGTGCGTTCCGCCTTGGCGACCGCGTCGACGCCGACGATGGAAAGCTGCGCGTTGCAGCGAAAGCCGTCGACATAAGTGGCACAGACCTTGTAGGCATTGCTCGGGGCCCGCCCGCGTGCGCCGCTTACTTCCACCTGGTCCGGTGCGGCCTGCCGAAGGGTTACCTGCGTGAAATCGCAGGTGACGTCTGGCAGCAGGTAGGTGGCCGGGTCGCCGATCTCGTACAGCACCTGCTCGCCGACCGTGGCGGTATTGACCAGTCCCCCGGTGGCGGGGGGCTTGCCGACAACGAAGGTGCCGTCGGCATGGCACTCGACCACCGGGTAGCCGATGTCGTGCCAGTCCGGGACGCTTTCCCAGTCGGTATGCAAGCCGCCCGTTGCCTGGCACCCACACTCGATGATGTGGCCGGCCAGACTGCCTTGGGCCAGGCAATCATAGTCGTCCGCACGCCAGCCGAACTCGTGCATCAGCACCCCGAGTGTCACGGCACTGTCCACGCAGCGTCCGGTGATGACGATCTGGGCCCCCTGGTCCAGCGCCTGCCTGATCGGCAACGCGCCCAGATAGGCATTGGCGCTGACCACGTGCTCTGGCAAGGGGCGGCCTTGCTGCATGTCTTGCACACCGGCTTCGCGCAGCTGTGGGAGCAGGGGCATCACGTCATCGCCTTCCACCACGGCAATGCGCAGCGTCAGGCCCTGTTCCGCCGCCAGAGCGGCAATGGCCTGCGCACACCCGTGCGGGTTCATGCCGCCGGCGTTGCTGACCACGCGGATCCCGCGTGCGGCTATCTCTCCGATCAGGGCCTTCATTGTCACCGTCACGAAGTCGGTGGCGTAACCCAGTTCCGGCTTGCGCAATCGGGCAGCGGCCAGAATCGACATGGTCAGTTCGGCCAGATAGTCAAACACCAGGTAATCGATATCGCCGTGCCGCACAAGCTGTGGCGCGCCGACGCTGCTGTCGCCCCAGAAGCCCGAAGCACCGCCAATGCGTACCCTTTTCGTGTTCATGCTTATCTCCCTATCTGCCAGTCCACATCGGCTGGCGCTTCTCGCGGAATGCCAACTGGCCTTCGCGCGCGTCTTCGGTCAGTGCAAACAGCCCTATCTGGCTTTCCGTGAACGCCATGGATTGCTCGAACGACATGGTTTCCATATGCTTGAGCGTGTACAGCCCGCGACGGATGGCGGCGGGCGATTTGTTCAGCATGCGGGCCAGCAAACGGTCCATCTCCGCGTCGAGATCGTCGCTGACGTAGTTGACCAGTCCGGCGGCCAGCGCTTCCCTCGCCGAAATCGGCTCGCCGCACAGACAGAGTTCGGTGAGCCTGCGACGTGGCAGCAGATGCTGCAGCACGCTCAGGACCTGCGCCGGAAACAGGCCCACATTGACCTCCGGCAGGCCGAAGAAGGCGCCTTCGCTCGCGACCGCCAGGTCGCACATCGCCATCAGTCCCATGCCACCCGCCATGCAGGCCCCGTTGACCCGCGCGATCAGCGGCACTGTTGACTGCCTGGCGCAGCGGAACAGGTCGGCCATCCCTTGGTAGGGATCCGCGTATTCGAACGTGAACGATTTACCGGTCTGCAGATCGGCGCCGGCACAGAATGCCTGTTCGCCCGTTCCCGTAATGACCACAGCGCGGATGTCGGCATCGCGATCGGCGCGCAGGATGCCCTCGCGAAGTCCCTGCAGCACCCCCGGCGTGATGGCATTGCGGCGCTCCGGCCGGTTGATGGTCAGGTAGAGTGCTGCGTCCCGGACCTCGCACAGCAGTTCATCATTCATGGGGAGCTTCTCCTTCGGTTCGTTGCGCTTTTGACCCATCCCTGGAGATGCCTGACGCGAACAGCGTATCGATGGAGGCCTCGTCGTAGCCGGCCTCACGCAGTACCTCACGGCTGTGCTCACCCAGGCCGGGTGCATGGCGGCGGCTTGTCGGTGGGGTGCCATGCCATTCGCTGGGCACCGCCATCTCCCGGATACGCCCGACGGCTGGGTGGTCCGATTCGCTGAAGAAACCGATATCCCGCAAATGGGGATCGTCCAGCAGTGACTCGAACGTGTGCATCGGGAAGACCGGAACATCGGCCTCCTTTAGCAGGGTGCGCCATTCCTCGGTGGTGCGCTTGGCCATTTCGTCGCTGACCATCGCATACAATTCGGTGATGTTGGCGGTGCGGGTGTTCATGTTGGCGAAGCGCGGATCGGTGTCGTACAACTCCGGCTTGCCAATGACCTGGAGGAAGGCGCGCCAATGATGATCGTGATAGATCAGGCAGCAGACATGTCCGTCCCTCGTCTTGTATGGGCGCCGCTCGGGCGAGAGCAGGCGCGGATAGCCGAAGCCGCCCTTTGCCGGAACGAAGGTCTCGCCATACAGGTGGTCTCCCATCACATAGGGAACCATGGTCTCGAACATGGGGACATCAACGCGCTGGCCCTTGCCGGTGCTCCTCCGCGAATACAGGGCGGCACAGATCACGCCGAAAGCATAGAGCCCCACCGAGCGATCCGCGATGGTGATTGGCAGATATCGAGGACTGTCGCCGCTGCCCAGCGAAACGGCCTGCGGCAGGCCGGTTGCGGCCTGGATCAGATCATCGAAGGCAGCCTGGGGCGCGTAGCGTCCGCGCTGCGAAAAGCCGAACATGCCGACATAGACCAGGCGCGGATTGATGGCCGATAGCGTTTCATAGTCCAGCCCCAGCCGCTGCATGGCCTGTGGGCGCACGTTGTAGGCCAGCACGTCAGCATCCCGTACCAGGCAAAGCAGGGCCTCGCGCCCCTCGGGCGCCTTCAGGTCAAGTACGATGCTGCGCTTGTTGCGGTTCAGGCCCAGGAAGAGCGGCCCCAGCTTTTCATCGCCGCAAGGACCTATGCCGCGCGTACTATCTCCGGTCGGAGACTCGACCTTGATCACGTCGGCGCCCAGGTCGGCCAGCATCTGGGTAGCAGAGGGCCCCATGAATACTGACGTGATGTCAACCACTTTCACGCCGGCCAGCGGCCCCGTTGTCTCGTCTTTCTTCATATCCATCTCATCTCGGTGGGTCAATGTATGACGGCTGGCCCCGAGGCCGCCGTTCCCTGCCTGGCCGGTGTTGAACCGGCAGCCGAGCACATCGTTCTATAAGTCGACCTATCGAATAGGCGGAAGGTAGGTCAAGTGCCGCGCGCTGGCTGACGGGGGAGACATCTGGCCGATGGTCTACTGGGGCCCGCCGTCGAGTTCTGGTATCCGCTTCTTGATTTTCGAGATTGTGTGGATCTTCACCCTTTGCGCCCAGGGACCATCGATGGTGCGCAGATTCTTGCCCACGAGATGCGCCAGGCCAAGCTCGTCACTGAGCAGCGGAAGGGACGTCTCGATATCGAGCGAGAGGTTGGTGACAAGAACGTCGCCGCCATGGAAGACGAGGCTGTTCGACCAGAGAAAGCCTTTGGGTGCCCCCTCGCGATCGATACCGCCGAAGTCGCCGAGCTTGGCAATCACCCGGCCCTGCGTCGGCTCGAGCACGAGAATCTCGTTGGACTGGTTGCACGCGATCCAGAGGTTGTCGTGCTCATCGATCTTCACACCGTCGGGTCCGCCGCCGACCCGGTTGACGAAGACTTCAGGCGTGCCCGGCTCAAGCGTCGAGCCTGTCAGCGGTATCTTGACAACGATGTCGTTCGCCGTATTGGCGACGAACAAGGCTGTATTCTTGTTGTTGAACGCCAAGCCATTGGCGCCGATGGTCGGTGGGATCCGCGTGGGTTTCAGCAGCGCGCTGGTGACCCATGCCGATGCTTCGCCGCCGTCGGGTCCGACCTTCCAGATGATGCCCTGGTGGGCGTCGGTCACGTAGACGTTTCCGGCGGGGTCGAACGTCAATCCGTCGAGGCCGGGGTTCTTGCCGGTGACCGTCATGAATACGGACGAGGCCCCCGTTCTGGGATCGACGCTCAGGACCTTCGCGCCCTTGTAGTCGACGACGAGCAACTGGCCCGTGCGAGGATGGAAGCCGAGGTCAAGCAACAATCGGCTCGAGCCCTTGATGCTGACAGTGCGCAGGTGCTTGCCCTGCGGGTCGAACACAAGAAGCGCACCCTCGCTCGTCCTGGGTTTTTCCACCGCCACCGTGACGACGTAGACGTTGCCTTCGCGGTCCACGGCGATCCCCTCTGGATGCGCCTCCCCCGAGGGCAAAGTGGCGAATGTCTCAACCTTGCCGCGTTCCCAGGCTCTTGCGGCTAGCGGCGTCGCCAGCAACACGAGGAACATCAGCATCGGCAGTATCGGCATCCTCTGGGCTTTGATCATTCTCATGTTGCACTCTCTCAATCTCGCGGATTGATGGATCGTCACTGATTGATCTGATCGGTGTCGTACACGCTGGTCTATAAGGAGCAGAGGAACGGCACCGCGCAGGCCGACGAGCGGCCTGCCATGGTGTAAGTCGCTTTTTATTCCTTGACAACGTCGGCGCCGTTGCCGCGGACGTAGGGCACCGGTCCGATGCCGCGCGCCGCCGCGAGAGCGTGGATCGCGTACTGGATCGAAAGCGCGTCATTGAGCGAGTGGAACGTGCCGTCCTCGTTGAAGCTCACTTGCGCGCCTTCGATCCAGGCGATGGTGATCGTGTCCTCGGTGTTGTCCTCGGGGGTGTAGAAGGTGTGCACCGAGCCGCCGGGCTCGTACAGGTAGGAGCCCGCCGTCTGCGGCTGGTCGGGGTACTCGCGATACTTCCAGCAGCCCTGGATCGTCCACACCTGCGCCGTTCCGGTGTGGTAGTGAATCGGCAGGGAACAACCGGGTTCCACTATGGCCATGAAGACCCACTCTCCGCGCTCCGGGTCCAGGCGCAGCGGCTTGATGTGGATGCCCGGAAAGACATCCTTGATCAGCGGGATCTGCTCGATGTTGACGGTCAGGAGCTTGTCCTGCGGCAGGGCGGGCAGCGGCAGGAGGGCGCCGGTAGACGTGGTGGGCTGCGCGAGAATTCTTGCATTCATGAGTTGTCTCCGTTTGTTAGAGGAGGTGAAACAGTGGACGGAAAGTGTCCTTTGATGAGGCAGAAGAGGCACGCCGGACCGGCGGCAAACTCAGAGCGGCGCCGGCAACGCGCCGGAGGAATAGAAGCGTCCAGCGCAAAAGGTGAAGCCTGGCTAACCGCTGCCGGGCCTGCATGTCACTGTATACTCCTAAAGTTCTAATGTTGGAAGTTTAGGCGCTGAGGAAGGTTTTTTCTGCCCCTTGTTTACCCTAGGGACTGACTGAATAAGGGCCTTTAGCCTTGCTTGCAGCCCGCTAGCTGCCCGCCGTCGGGGTTCGATGATGGCGGGTACCGTTTTCAATGCGGACGCGGGGATGACGATCTCTGAGATGTAGCCGTCACCCCGATACCAGATAACGCCGGCGTACAGCATTTGCCTCTGCCGTCGACTACGCACGCCGCGACAGCTAGCGTTTGTAGAGGCCGGTCAGGGTGGCCGTGGCGAGCGTGTTCTGGTGGATGAAGAAGCGCACCACAGCGTTGGTCGGGTTGGCCGGCAACCCCAGCTTGGGCACGCCCAGGGCGTGCACGGTGAAGATGTAGCGGTGCGCGGGCAAGCTCTTGGGCGGGCAGGGGCCGCCGTAGCCGATGGCGCCGTAGTCGTTGGCGGCCTGGGTACCACTGGCGCCCAGGTCAGTGCCGTCGCTGGAGCGCGGGCCTGCGGCGAGCTGGGTGACGGACGAATTGATGTCGAACAGGATCCAGTGCCAGAAGCCACTGCCGGTGGGCGCGTCCGGGTCGTACAGCGTCAGCGCGAAACTCTTGGTGCCTTCCGGCGCGCCCCGCCATTGCAGCGCGGGCGAACGGTTCTGGCCGGTGCCGTCGTAGCCATCGAACTCATGCACCAGTTGCAATGGATCCTGATCCTTGAATTCAGGCGATGTTAATGTGAAGTTGCTCATGCCCTTTCCTTTCACTTGATTTCGATAATCAGAAAGCCGTATCGTTTGGAGGTGCCTGCGGCCGCCGGACGAAAGCAGGCGTCGCTTGCCAGCTACAGCGCCGCTTCGGCGACGTCGTCCACAGTGYCAATACGTCCGAGCGGAAAGCAGGCCTCGAAGGCCTGCAATATCTTGGGGATGTTCAGGGCGTCACCCGGCATCGACGTGCGAGTGATGCCCGGCGAGATCGAATTGGCGCGAATACCGAATTGGCCGAACTCGTTCACCACACAGCGCACAACGTGGTCGGTGCCAGCCGTGGGTGCCAACGGTTCCGCGTGTCATCCCATGGAGTCGTGAGCCCGCTTGCCTTCGGACCTCACGACGGCGTAGAACCAGCGCGCTGCTGGATCTACATGTCACTGCATATCCTAACATTCTAATGTTGGAAGTTTAGAGGCTGCGGAAAGTTTTCTCTGCCTCTTGTTTACCCTGGAGGCTGAACGAGGAGGGCCTTCAGCCTTGCTTGCGCTCGCTAGCTGCCCGCCGTTGGGGTTCGGTGATGGCGGGTACCGTTTTCAATGCGGAGGCGGGGATGTCGATCTCTGAGACGTAGCGGTCACCCCGATACCAAGTGACGCCTGCGTACAGCACGCTGCCTTTGCTATCAAGAAGACACCGCGACATCTTCGCGACGGGTGAGGCGAACGGGATCTTCAGCATGTCGCACAGTGGAAAATCCGCCGGCATCACGGTCATGCGTTGTCGCACACGTTTGCTCCGCGAGCCCAATTCATCGAGCACCGCAGCGAGTAGTTTTTTGTTCTTGGCGGTGTCCTGGGGCAAGGATTCGAAGACCGGGGTCAACACATAGATCTCCGCGTAGCAGAACGGCTCGCCGGAATAGGTATGCAGCTTGCGGACGCAGACGTATTCGCCGTTCGACTGTTCGCCCGGTCCGAGCAGTTCCTGCGGCACCCTGGTGTGGCGCCGGACTTCGAGTACGTCAAAGGCGAGCGCCTCAGGCGCGGCGAACGGATCGTTGATCGCCAGTTCGAGGTCGCCCGTGGCGGCGGGCAGGGCCGCCACGTGGGTCCCGATGCCTCGCTGGCTACGAATCAGCCCTTCTTTGGAAAGCAGCTCATACGACTGCCGAACGGTAACGACGGCCACGCCCAGGTCAGCCGCGAGCTGCGTGATCGGCGGCAGCAGCATGCCGAGCGGATACTCGCCTTTTGCGATCCGGTACCTCAGCACCGAAGCCAGCCGCTGATATTGCGCAACGCCCCGTTCAGCCGACAGCTCCGGCCGCTCAATCCCCGTCGTTCGATCGTCCGTCATTCTAATTGCCTAACATTCAGATCATAGGAGTATGCACTAGAAGAACGGGACCGGCCCTTAGCGAGCAGGCGTCCACGCCTGTTCGGCTGGAATCGGAAAGGGTCGAGATGTGGCGCGGTGGCCGTAGGATTGATTTGTCTGTTGAACTAGTTGAAACGCGAGCTAGAACGCCTGGCCACGCCCTTGGTCGGGCGATGCCCCTCGCAAATCTGGCTATGTCGCGCACACCTAGTCGGTGCGATATGCCGGGTTGGTCGCCGCGCCACATCGCTAAAGGTGATGCATGATGCATATTTAGCGATTAAGCGACTGCACGCCCACTGCTATATCGGCCGCGGTTGCCGCCAGGATCTCCCGATACGCATTCACCACGCCCTCCACCTGCCCGGGCGCGGGCACCTCTGTTTCGGTGCGGCCGCTCAGAAACTTGCCGTCCGGCAGTCGCCGCACGGTCCAGGCGATGGTCGCCGCTGCCCACTTGCCGACATTGGCGTCGAGGCTTACCACCTCGGTCGTTACCCGGAAGGCCGGCTGCGCCGCCGACAGGCCGTGCCGGTAGACATCCACCGCGTCAAGAGTCGATTGCAGTTGCTGCGACAGCGCATCGCGTAGCTCGTCGGGTAATGGGGACGTCCAGCGCGATGTGTCGAACAGCTTCACCCCCCCGCTGGTGCCGTCACGCACCACCAGCTGAATGCGGTTCAGCCGCTCGGGCACGCGCACCGGCGTGACCTCGATCCATAACGGGTCGCCGCTACGGCTGGCTCGCCCTGTCACGGCCGGCGCGGCGTTGGAGCGACTGGCTGCCAGCGTGTAGTAGCGCGCCTCGGGCGACGCGCAGCCGTTCATCATGTTCGTGGCCGCGGCGGCCAGTGTAAAGAGCATCGTCAGACGTTTCATCATTTCTCTTCCCTCTTGCCTTGCAGTAGCGCTTCGGGATGCCGCTCGAGATAATCGGTCAGCGTGCGCAGCGAGACCGCCGTTTGCGTGAGTTCCTGCATCATCCGACGCGTATCCTGTTGCAGCGATGCGTCGGGCGCCAGCGCGCCATTGGCCGTGGCGAGCGTGCGGCGCACATCCTTCAGCGCGGCGAGCACTTCTGGTGCCACATCGCCATTGACCTGTGCCACGAGCTTGTCAGCGTTGACGAGCATTTTGTTCATAGACACCATCGCCGTGCGCGCGTCCTGCCCGATCTGGTCGAACGGCACCTTGCCGATCTTGGTCACAATGTCGCCAAGCTTGGCTTGCAGCTCGTCGAAGGTGCCCGGCGTGGTGGGGAACTCAGGCAGCGACCCGTTCAGGTCCAGATCAGCCGGCAGAGGTGCCTTCGGAAAGAAATCGAGTGCCACATAGAGCTGGCCGGTCAGCAGGTTGCCGGTGCGCAACTGCGCACGCATGCCGCGCTGTATCAGGCTATGCACGATGGCGAGCTTGCGCGCGTCGTCAGCCACGTCTTTCTCGTGCAGCCCCATGCGAGACGGATAGAGTTCCACCACCACGGGCATGCGGAAGGCCTTCTTGTCACGCTGGTATTCGATACCGATCGAGCGCACTTGCCCGACGGTCACACCGCGGAAATCGACTGGCGCACCTGGAGACAGGCCGCGCACGGACTGATCGAAGTTGAGCACTGCCAGTGCGGGCGCGAGTTCCTCCGGCTCCTTCATGGCTTCCGATTGGTCCGCCGCAAGCAGGAACTCTGTGTTCTCGGCGGCCGTGGCGTGCGCAGTCGAGTGCTCCGGCGCCTGGAAAGCCAGGCCGCCAAGCATCACGGTGACCAGCGACTGCGTGGACAACTTCAGCCCGTTCGCGTCAAGCTTGAGGTCGACGCCGCTGGCATGCCAGAAGCGCGTATCGGCGGAGACGAGCTTGTCATAGGGCTTGTTGACGAAGACCCGCAGCGTGATGTCGTGGCCGTTCGGCTCGAGTTGATACGCTACGACATGGCCGACCTGCACGCGACGATAGTAGACCGGTGAGCCGATGTCGAGCGAGCCCAGGTCCTGCGCACGCAGCACGAACTGCCTACCAGAGGCGTCGGCAGTGACAGTCGGCGGGACTTCGAGCCCGGTGAAGCTGCGCGTCGTCTCGCCTGACTTGCCGGCATCCACGCCGATATATGCGCCCGATAGCAGCGTCTCGAGCCCCGACACACCGCTGGTTGCAAAGCGTGGCCGTACCACCCAGAAGCGTGTGTCGGCCACGGCGAAGGTCTCCGCATCCTTGGTCAACGCGATCGTCGCGATCACATGCGAACGGTCCGCTGCCAGCCGTGCCGTCTTGACCAATCCGATATTGACGTCCTTGTAGCGGACGGGAGTCTTGCCCGGCGTCAGGCCTTCGGCGGTGCGAAACGTGATGGTGATCTCGGGCCCGCGCGATGCTAGCGTGTTGATCAACAAGGAAAGCCCGACTACCGCCGCAACGATGGGGATCAGCCAGACGAGCGAGGGTAGCCAACGCGCGCGAGGGGCGCGCCCGGGCTGCGGTACACCCTGATGTGGGGGATGATTAGTGTGTTCGGGCATGGTCGGAGTGCGGAAATTCGATGAGAGGAGGCGACGTCTCAAGCGCATCCCACAGCAGACGGGGATCAAAGCTCAGTGACGCGAGCATGGTCAGTACGACAACCGAGGCAAAGGCCAGGGCCCCGCCCCCGGGCGTAATTGTGGCCAGTGCCCCGACCTGCACCAGCGCGGCCAGGAGTGCCACGACGAAGATGTCGAGCATGGACCACCGGCCGACGACMTCGACCAGCGCGTAGAGCCGGGTCTGTTCTCGGATGCGCCAGGTCGATCTGCGGCGCACCGATATCAGCAGCAATGTCAGGATCATCATCTTGAGCAGCGGGACGACAACGCTGGCGATCAGCACCACGAGGGCCAGCATGTGCGAGCCGGACAGCCACAGATAGATCACGCCGGACATGATGGTGTCGCGCTGCGTGCCGAAAATCGATTGCGTCACCATCACCGGAAGCAGATTGGCCGGGATATACAGGAGGTAGGCGGCCAGCAGGAAGGCCCAGGCGCGCGCCACGCTTGCCGGCTTGCGATGATGCAGTACGGCGCCGCAGCGCGGACACGGTTCGGCCTCGAGCGTCATCGGACTGAGCCCGTCGCAGGCGTGGCACGACAGCAGTCCGAGCGAAGTGGCGGTAGCGTCTGGCGATTGAGGCGTGGTCATGACGCGGCACCCGGTGAGCGGGGTGGCACGTCATCTGCATCATGGACAACGAGGTAATGCCACAGTTCGCGCGGATCGAAGGACAAGATGGCGGCAAGTACGACCACAAGGGCACCGAACGACCAGAGGGCGACGCCAGGCAGCACCTGCGCAATGGTGGACAGCTTCACCACCGTGACCAGCACGCCGATCATGAACACTTCGATCATGCCCCACGGCCGCGTCTGGCGAATGCTGCGCACGATGAGGTCGAACCCGGGTGGCATGCGGTGCTGCGCCATTGGCACGAGCAGGTAGCACATCATGAGTAACTCGGCCAGCGGAAGCAGGATCGTCGTGGCGAACACGAGCATCGCCACCGGCGACATGTCGTCCGCGTAGAGTGCCTGTACGGAACCCCATAGCGTGGTCTCCATGCGCGAGCCCTTGAGGTCCATAGCGACGATCGGGTACGCGTTCGAGATCAGAAACAGGATCAGAGCAGTCACCACGAGCGGCAGCAGGCGGCGATAGGTAAGCGAACTGTCGCGATAGAGCCCACCGCCGCAGCGCAGGCAGGTGGCACGTTCGCCCGGTTGCAGTGTCACGCGCATATGGAGTGCGTCGCAATGCTCGCACGCAACCAGCCGGTGCATGGCCTGTGGTGGATCTGGCGGCGGGATGTGGTTCTGATGCACGACGTGTCCTGGGATGGTTATCGGCCTCGTTACATGAGGCAAGCAGTGCTTCGAGCGCACCGGAATCTTTCGAGATTCCCGCATTCTGCTACAAAATGACTTGAATGTCATCATGACAATAAGTATCTTATAAGGATTGCAACGAGCACGTCTGCTGCAAAACGCCTCCTTGTCCCACCGTTTCCAGCTGCATGCAGGCTCCTTCTTTCCTCAGAACGATGTCCATGAAAGTTGTGTGCGAAGTCGAAATGCGCGATGGCCTGCCGCATGACATCCTTGCCGCGGCCGAACGGCTGGTTGCCGCGGCGCAGACGCTGCGCACTCGGTGCGAGCCGAGGACGGCACTGAGCTTGTTCGTATCAAGGAGGGCGGGACGTGGCCTACGCCATGGTGTCGGCGTTGTAGCGGTGTATTGATATAATCATCCAATCACATAAGGTCCTCAAATTGAAGATGCCTGCCGCCCCTGATCTTAAAGACCATCGCCCTCGCGTTGCAGCCGAACGGCGTGCACGGATGCGCATGCGTCTCATTGAAAGCGCGATGATCGTCTTTGCGCAAAGAGGTATCGGAGTCAGCGTGATTCCGGAAGTCATCGCGGCAGCTGGCGTCTCACAAGGTTCCTTCTACAACTACTTCCGTACTAACGACGATCTGCTGGCGGCTGTCAGCGAAGCGCTCAGTCACGACATGGTGCAAATGATCGAGAGCGTGGTCGGCGATATCGAAGACCCGGCGTTGCGTGTTGCAACGGGTATTCGCTTGTATCTGCACCTTGCGCGATCCTATCCTGTGGTGGCGCAGTTTCTTTCCGGCACAGGCCTGACCTTGGTCGGCAAGAAGAGTGCCGTGTACGAGTACCTGCCCTCGGATATCAAGGAAGGCCTGAAGACGGGCACGTTTGACGAGGCTTCGGCCGATGTTGCATTGGACATGGTGGCAGGCGCAGGGGTGATCGCCGTTCACCGTATGGCCCAGGGAAAAACGACCAAGGATTATCCCGAGCGGATAGTCCGGGCGGTGTTGCGGTCGCTCGGCGTGTCTGCATCGAGTGCCACAAAGTTGACCTCTGCGCCTTTGCCAATGCTGGTCGCTCCGCCGGAATCACTGCTCGAAAAGGCACAGGAAAAGCTCGCCGAAATGGCCGAGCCCTCCAACTTTCGAGCGTAGCCAACGCTACGGCACTTCGCCGCTCGCTTCGGCGAGCAAGCCATCGAATAGCACTTCGCTCGCATCCAGCGGCGACTTGGATATCGCATCAGCCGCCGCTTCCTCCACGCCTAAGCCGCGCAATGCCACGGCGGCGGCAAGCTCCGAAAAATCTTCGCGACATTCGGTTTCAAGCATGCGGTGCATTGCGCTCATTGCCGCGCCGGCAACGATATTGAACCCCAGGGCGGTCGGCATGCGCTTGAATCGATTGCGTCGAACACCTTCCTCTATGTCCCTGCGGACGAACTCCAGCATATTGGGTGCCTGGTAGCCAGCCCAGCCAAGCCGGCCAAGGATTCCAGCCACACCCGGCTGGCGTATCGCAAGTATCGACGCCAGCCGTATTCCCCTGGCGATGTGTTCGGCCGGGTCGTCATGGCCGCGCACAATGGGGTCCGCGGCCCGCACCCATTGTTCAGCAATATTCCCAACAAGCTCCCGCACGATCGCGTCAGCCGACGGAAAGTACTTGTAGAACGTTCCACGTGACACCCGTGCTGCCGAAATGATGTCGTCGATGGAAGGCGTCGTGGCGCCGTTCTCTACCATCAAGCGCATCGCACTGTTCAGCAACAGCGAGCGCATACGCTGTCGCCGCTTTGCCGCAACTCGCTGACGGTGGTCGCGAGTCTCCCACGGTTCTGTTTCAGCTGCCAATCTCTTCTGTATCGGGGTCATTGATCTGTTTTTTCCTCATGGTCAATGAGTCGACATGGCCGCGCGCACAGCACTTCCTGCGCCTTCGGTCTATGCCCATCACATCACTCCGCGTCCAGTGCTTGTCTCTGCGCGTCCACATCTTGCGGTCGCACGCACCTTATTCGTCTCATGTGGAATCCGGTACGTCATAGTCGTCCCGTTCCACACATAAAATAAATTGTACGTCATCATGACGTACAAGTCATTATGATGTATATTTCGGGCTATCGGAAAGGGCGAAAGCCCTAACAGGCCTGCCGTTGCTGATGCCAGCACGAGTCCGTGGAGCGGCTCGGTGGCGTGGACCGCTGATGACTCGCAGGCGAGCGAAGGACCTTATTGGAGGGCAGAAATTGAACAGGAACCATCGAGCGGCAGCTCTTACCATCATCGCGGCGCACCTGCTGGCCGCCTGTACACCGGGTCCAGCATCCGAACACACGGACGTCAGGCCGGTGCGGACAGTGATCGCCGGGCGTGCCGCCGGCTCGGTCAGCGCGACCTACTCAGGCGAGATTCGTGCGCGTTACGAAAGTCAGTTGGGATTCCGCACAGCCGGCAAGATCGTCGCGCGGATGGTGGAAGTTGGCAGTCATGTCAAGCGCGGTCAGCCGTTGTTCCAGCTCGATCCCACGCAGGAAACATTGCAGGTGGCCGCGGCGGGAGCGGAGGCAGATGCGGCGCGGAGCCGGGTAGCCCAGGCGCGGGTGGACGTTAAGCGTACCGAGCAACTGCTCGCGCAGAACTTTGCCTCGCAAGCCGAGTTGGACCAGCAGCGGCTGGCGCTCAACCAGGCGGAAGCACAACTGCGTTCGGCACTGGCGCGGCAGCAGTTGAATGCCAACATGCGCGGATTCACCACGCTCGTGGCCGACCGCGATGGCGTGGTCAGCGCGATCAACGCGGAAGCCGGCCAAGTGGTCTCAGCCGGGCAGACGATCGCAACCGTCGCGGCTGACGGTGAACGCGAGGTCTCCATCAGTATTCCGGAGTCGCGAGTCGACGAACTGCGTAAGGCGCCGACGCTGACGATTACGGTGTGGGCGCATCCGGACAAGTCCTGGACGGGCAAACTCCGGGAGCTTGCTCCGGACGCGGACAGTATCACGCGGACGTACTCGGCGCGAATCTCCATTCAGGAGGCGGATCCGGAGCTGCTGCGTCTAGGCATGACAGCGTCTGTCATCGCACCCGACGTGGACGGCAGTGGCGTTGTCCGCGTGCCGTTGACCGCCATTGTCGATCATGAACGCAGCCGTCAGGTGTGGGTGGTTGACCCGAAGACGTCTCGGGTTATCGCGCGTGAGGTCAAGCTGGGCGCCGCGCAGAACGACAGTGTCATCGTGGTTGGGGGCCTGGTGGGCGGAGAAACCGTGGTGAGTGCCGGCGTGCATATGTTGCAGCCTGGCCAGCAGGTAAAGGTGGCCGAKGCGGTAGCTGTCGCCAAGGCGGGGGGTGTGAAGTGAAAGGCATCAACCTGTCCGAATGGGCACTGAAGCACCAGCAGATGATCGCGTTCCTGCTGTTGCTGTTGTCCGTGGCCGGCGTGCTGGCATATGGCAGCCTGGGCCAGAAGGAAGACCCGGAGTTCACGATCAAGACCATGGTCGTCCAGGCGTACTGGCCGGGAAGTTCCGCGCAGCAGATGGCCGATCAGGTCACCGACAAGATCGAGCGCAAGCTCCAAGAGGTGGCGGAGATCGACTATACGTCCACTTATGTGAAGCCGGGCGAAACGCAGGTCAAGGTGAACTTGCGCGAGGACGTACCACCAGGTGCAGTGCCGGACGTGTGGTACCAGGTTCGGAAGAAGATGGGCGACATCCGGCACACCCTGCCACAGGGCACACAGGGCCCTTTCTTCAATGACGAGTTCGGGGACACCTTCGGTAACCTCTATGCCATCACTGGTGACGGATTCGACTATGACGATCTGAGACGGATTGCGGATGCCGCGCGTAACGAGTTTCTTCGTGTCGGCGACGTCAACAAGGTCGACTTGGTGGGCAAGCAGGAACAGAAGATCTATGTGGAAGTCTCCACCGCCAAGCTCGCTTCGCTGGGGATCGACCCGGCACTAATTGCGTCGACGCTCCAACAAACCAATGCCGTGACATCGGGCGGGACAGTGCAAACCACCGCGGAACAAGTGCGGCTCGCTGTTAGTGGCGAGTTTGACTCGGTCGAAGGGATTCGCGCCATCGGCATCCGTGCCGGCCAGCGTACCTTCCGCCTTGGCGATATCGCCGACGTCCGTCGTGGCTTTGTGGAGCCTGCCACCTCGAGGATGCGCTTCAACGGCAACGAGGCGATTGGACTTGCGGTGAGCATGCGCAAGGGCGGCGACGTGATCCGGCTTGGAACAAAGCTGGACGAAACGGTAAAACGCATCGAGTCCCACTTGCCGGTGGGTGTGCAGATCCACGCCGTAAGCGACCAGCCACATATCGTTGAGCACTCCGTGTTCGAGTTCAAGAAGAGTCTGGCCGAGGCGGTGATCATTGTGCTCGTTGTGAGCTTCCTCTCACTCGGCTTGCGCACGGGACTGGTCGTCGCGCTCAGCATCCCGCTCGTGCTGGCCATGACATTCCTGGCGATGTACGTGATGGGCATCGACTTGCAGCGCATCTCGCTGGGTGCGCTGATCATTGCGCTCGGACTGTTGGTCGACGACGCCATTATTGCCGTGGAAATGATGTCGTTGAAGCTCGAGCAGGGCTKGGACAAGTTCCGCGCCGCCACATACGCCTACACGGCCACGGCCTTCCCGATGCTCACCGGCACGTTGATCACGGCGGCGGGCTTCCTTCCGGTCGGCTTTGCGAAGTCGGGCACTGGCGAATATGTGTACTCCCTGTTCCAGGTGGTGGGCATTTCACTGTTGTTGTCGTGGATCGTGGCCGTCCTCTTCACGCCATATATCGGTTTCAAGCTGTTGAAGGAGCATGCGCACGCGTCGCATGACGAGGATGCGGTCTACCAGCGCGGATTCTATGTCAAGTTCCGCCACTTCATCGACTTCTGCCTTAAGCAGCGCGTGTGGGTACTCGGCATCACGCTCGCGGCATTCGTAGGCGCACTGGTGCTGTTCAAGGCGATACCCCAGCAATTCTTTCCGGCGTCTGACCGGGCCGAACTCATTGTGGACCTGTGGATGCCGAAGGCCTCGACCTTTGAGGCGAGTCAGCGCGAGGTCCAGAAGCTGGAAGGGCTGCTCAAGGGCGATCCGGACATTGCGGCGGTGACCAGCTTCGTTGGAAACGGTACGCCACGATTCTACCTGCCGCTCGATGTGCAGACGCCCAATCTGAACTTGGGCGAGATGCTGGTGATGACGAAGGGCGGTGAGGCACGGGAGCGGGCGAAGGAGAAGCTCGAGAAGCTGTTCGACGAAAGATTCCCGAATGTGCGGGGCCGCGTCAATCGACTGGAGAACGGTCCGCCTGTCGGATACCCGGTGCAGTTCCGCGTGTACGGGCAGGACAACGTCAAGGTTCGTGCGATCGGTCAGCAGGTGGCGGACATCATGCGCGAAGAGCCGCACGTGCGCCAGGTCAACCAGGACTGGGGCGAACGTATCAAGCGCGTGCAGGTCGACGTGGACCAGGATAAGGCGCGTGCACTGGGCATCAGTTCAGGCCAGATCAAGGAAGCCCTCGAGGCCTCGTTGTCGGGCACGCCAATCACGCAGTACCGTGAGGAGGACCAGGGAGTCGACGTGGTCTCGCGCCTCGTCGCGGTGGAGCGCACGGACCTGAACAACCTGAAGGACGCCAAGATCTATGTGCGCGACGGCAAATTTGTGCCCGTCTCGCAGGTGGCCCGGCTCACGCTTGACAGTGAGGACAGCGAACTCTGGAGGCGCAATCGCGTGCCAACGCTGACCGTTCGTGCCGACATCGCGGGGGCGCAGGCACCTGACGTCACGCGTGCGCTACAGCCGAAGATCGAGGCATTGGAAAAGGCGCTTCCGCTCGGCTATGGCATCGAGATCGGAGGCGCTTACGAATCGAGTGGGAAGGCCCAGCGTTCTGTTTTCGCGGTGATGCCCGTGACGATTATCGCGGTGCTCTTGCTGCTGATGATTCAACTTCAGGACATGAAGAAGATGGCGATGGTCCTGCTGACCGCGCCGCTCGGGCTGATCGGTGTCAGCGCGATCATGGCCGCGTTCCAGATTCCATTCGGTTTTGTCGCCATGTTGGGCGTTATTGCCCTCGCTGGAATGATCATCCGCAACTCGGTGATCCTGGTCGTACAGATCGATCAGGACGTGGGCGCGGGCGTCGCACTGTGGACGGCCATCGTCGAGGCGGCGGTGCGACGGCTGCGTCCGATCGTGCTGACTGCTTTGGCGGCAATTCTGGCGATGGTGCCGCTTACACACTCCGTGTTCTGGGGCCCAATGGCGTGGGCAATCATGGGAGGGCTCGCCGTTGCCACGGTGCTGACGCTGGTCTTCCTTCCCGCTTTGTATGCGACCTGGTACCGGGCCAAGCGCCCCGCGACCGTCCGATCGCAAATATGACGATGAGAGTTATTTCGATGAAAGGTTTGAGCATGGCCCTGCGGGCCGGGCAAGTGGCTTTGGGCTGCATGCTTTTCCTGAACGCTGGGGAGTCGGGCGCTATCGATCTCGTGGGGTCCTACCAGCAGGCATTGGCGCATGATCCGACAAGCCTAGCTGCAAATGATGCACTCACGGCAGGGCGGGAGATGGCTGTGCAGGGCGACGCCTTGCTGCGTCCCCGCGTAAGCCTGCAAGCGGCACTGGACCGGATCAACAATCGTTCTTCCGGCAACCCGCCGGCCGAGGCCGCACCGTTGGTATCCGCCGATAGTTCAGGCACTGCGCGGCAGGCCGGTGTGATGCTCATTCAGCCACTGTACGACAGGACCGCAGTAGCCACGAGGAAGCAGTTGCGCGAGCAATCGAACCTGGCGCAAACGCAGTTCGACCAGTCTCGCCAGAATCTGGCCTTGCGGGTGGCGGAGGCATACTTCGGCGTGGTATTGGGTGAGGAAACGCTCCGTGTGGTACAGGCCGAGAAGGCGGCCTTGCGACAGCAACGGGACCGCGCGAAGGCGCGCTTCGACATCGGCCAGGGCAAAATCACCGATCTTCATGAAGCCCAGGCCCGCCTGGATGGGGTGGAGAGTCGCGAAGTCACGGCGCAGTCTGCGCTAGAGCAACGACGCGCGCGATTCCTGGAAACGGTCGGCATGCCGCCCGATCAGCTCAGCGGGCTGGCGCCAAATTTCGCGCCGCGACCGCCGGAACCGGACAATCTCATGGCGTGGCAGGCAAGGGGTGAAGATCAGAGCTACGTCGTGAAGACCAAGCAGTCGGAGCTCGACATTGCCGGCGCGGAGATCGACAAGTACCGCGTCAGCAGTCGCCCGACCGTCGCGCTCGTGGCACGTTATGGCGCCCAAGGCCAAACCGGCAATCTGGCTCCCTGGGTTGCGGCCAGCAACACCCGCACCGCGACGATCGGCTTGCAGCTCAACATTCCGCTGTACGCGGGCGGCGGACTGGATTCGCGCGAGCGGGAATCCGTTGCGAGGAAGAGCCAGGCGGAGCAGGAGGTTGCCGCCGCCCGGCGAGACGTGCGCTTGAATGTGCAGGATGGATTCCTCTCGGTGAAAACGGGCGTGTCGCGCGTCGCCGCGCTCGAGCAGTCGTTGACTTCGGCGCGTAGCGCGCTCGCGGCGACGACGCTTGGCCGGGACGTTGGCACCCGTACGGAACCCGACGTACTGGACGCGCAGCAGCGCGTGTTCGCCGCTGAGCTTGACCTGGTTCAGGCACGCTTGGACTACCTCCTTGGCCGTCTGCGGCTTGCCGCCGCGGCGGGGGAACTGAGCGAGGAAACCTTGCGCTCGTTGAATGCCTGGCTCGCAGCCTGATCGAGAAATCCTATGCTAGGAGATCTGCAGCACTATTGGAGCGGCGCCTTTCTCGCCGCCAACGCGTTCATCGGGCTGAACATGGTGGGCGCGTTGCTGCTGGGAATGCTGGTTGGCTACGAGCGCTCGTACAATGGCCGCGCCGCCGGCATGCGCACTTACGGCCTCGTGTGCATGGCGTCCACAGCGCTGACGGTATTCGTCGGTCACACGTCGCTCTGGTACGGCGGTGCCACAGCGCACATCCAGGCAGATCCGACCCATACCATCCAGGGCGTGGTCACCGGCGTCGGCTTCCTTGGCGCCGGGGTCATCATGAAGGACGGCATGAGCATCCGCGGCCTCACGACCGCGGCATCCATCTGGGCTGCCTCGGCCATAGGCGTGTTGCTCGGCGTTGGCTTCTATGCCGCCGCGTTGCTGCTCGCCGTGCTATGCGTGGGCTCGATGTCCCTGTTGCACCGGCTGGAGGCCAGGCTTCCGGGGCGCATGACGCTTGATGTGTCGCTGACTTTCCAACCCGGCGAAGCCCCTGACTTCGATCTGCTGATCGACAGGGCAAAGTCTCGCGGCTATCGCGTGCTTCACGACAGCCTTACCATCACGTTTGCCGACAACCAGGCCGTGTGGCGAGTCRGCCTGGTCGCACCGGACAAGGCGCGCGCGCTATCGCCGGCGGGACTGGCGGCCGAGATGGCTGCAACCCAGGGTGTCTCCCGGTTCAGCATCGTACCGGTGCGCAATTGATTCGGGTAAGCGAACACATCTATTCAAGACAACCAAGATGTTTAGCAGCAGCGCGCGGATAGACGAGTTGACTCAGGTGCAGTGGATACACAGAAATATTGCCGACCCCGTGCGAACCTCAACTGGAATCCTGATTTGTCGCAGAGCGCCCCACTCCCTACTCCAAGCCGCCGCCAAGCCCTGCTCTGGGGCGCCGTCGCATTCGGCCTCGGCAGCCTGCTTTGGATCTTGCGTCCCGTCCTCACACCGTTCCTGTTCGGTGCGCTCATCGCATACATGTTGCAGCCGGGCTTCGAGTGGCTGGTGCGCCATCGCACGCCGCGCGGCCTCGCGGCGCTCATGGTGATGCTCGTCTTCGGGTTCTGTCGCAGTAAGGACGTGGTGGAACAGCCGGGCCTACCACGTGAATCGGGGTCAGGCGGCCAGCGAATAGAACTGCTCTGCTGCGGACGTAGCGCTCCCATCCGGGCACTTCATCTGGCCCTTTGCGATCATGTGCATGAGCTCGATGGCGCCCAGCAGGATGCGTGCGCAGCGAAAGTCCTTGAAGCCGAGCATCGGTCGAGTCAGTCGCTTGATGGCCCGATGGTCCTGCTCGACGATGTTGTTCAGGTATTTGCTCCGCCTGATGACGGTGGGCGCTTCACGTTCGGCGTTGATGTCGTGCAAGGCGGCCAGGTTGGCCGGGCTGCCGTCGATGGTCACCGTGTCAGGCTGGCCGTGCTGCGCGATGGCGGTTTCGAAAAACCCCCGTGCTGCGGCCTTGTCACGCTGGGCGCACAGCAGGAAGTCGATGGTATTGCCCGCCTTGTCGACCGCCCGGTACAGATACTTCCACTGGCCGCGTACCAGGATGTAGGTCTCGTCCATGCGCCAGCTTTTCCCCACCGGACGCTTGGAGTGGCGAAAGATTTTGCTTAGCGCCGGTAGCAACTTCAGCGCCCAGCGATGCACGGTCGAATGGTCAACCGAGATGCCACGTTCGGCCATCATATCCTCGAGATGACGCAGGCTCCGCGGATAGGCGACATACCAGCGCACGCAGGGCAGCATCACCTCCAGCGGATAGTGCAAGCGCTTCAATACCTTCGCAATCTCCGTGTTCATCACCACTGGCCACATTGCCTGAATTCGATACCGGCTCATTCTACCGGAAGCTTATTGCGACAAAACCCGTGTACGAGAAGGCAGGCGTCGGTCCCGAGGACATCGACGTGTCCGAATTGTACGACTGCTTCGCGCAGAACGAAGTCATCTCCTATGAGACGCTCGGCTTTTGCCCGGAGGGTGGTGCGGAAAAGTTCGTGCGCGACGGCGACAATACCTACGGCGGCAAGGTCGTCATCAACCCGTCCGGCGGCCTGCTTTCCAAGGGGCATCCGCTTGGGGCCACCGGGCTCGCGCAATGCTACGAGTTGACCAACCAATTGCGCGGGCAGGCCGACAAGCGGCAGGTCGAAGGCGCGAAGCTGGCGCTGGCGCATAACATAGGGCTCGGCGGGGCTTGCGTGGTGACGCTCTACGGCAAGAACTGAGCCACCAGCGCGGATCATGTCTTGGCCGCCGGCACGCGTCATGCGTCCGGCGGCTTTTTTTGTCGTTGCCATGGCGCATCAACCCAATCCTGTGGCCCGCCATCCGCCTTCGACGGGCATCGAAAAATGGCCAGCAGGGCAAGATGCCCGTGCTGGCCCCAATCCTGGGAAGGGAATGATGGTCCGGATGGCCTACGCCGGGTCCGCTTCCCGTGCGTTGCGATCGCGCTCGTTCTGCATGAGTTGCAGCTCGCGCCACAGGATCTTGCCTGTCGACGTCTTGGGCAGGCTATCGAGGAACTCCACGACGCGGGGAACCTTGTAGGCCGACATCGATGACCGGGCCCAGTCCACCAGCGCCTGGGGCTCGATCGTGCCACGGGCGCCAGGGCGCAACACGACCAGCGCCTTCACCGTCTCGCCACGGTGACGGTCATGGGCCGAGATCACGCACGCCTCCTGTACCGCAGGGTGCCCGTACAGGAGAGACTCGACTTCCGCGGGCCACACCTTCAGGCCCGAGGCGTTGATCATGCGCTTGAGCCGGTCGGTGACGTAGAAGTAGCCGTCATCGTCGTGATAGCCAAGGTCGCCCGTGCGCAGGAACGGCTTGCCGTCGATCTCGATGAAGACTGCCGCAGTGGCGTCGGGCTTGTTCCAGTAGCCTCCAAACATCGTGGGGCCGTGCAGGACGAGCTCGCCGGACTGGTTCGCGTCGAGTTCGGCGCCGGTCTCCGGGTCAATCACGCGGGCATCGCAATTGATGACCGGCACGCCGGCGCACTGGCGCCTGGCGGCCTGCGGCGGATTGCTGTGCGACATGCCGCAGAATTCGGTCAGGCCATAGCTTTCCAGGAAGGGCTGTCCCAACCGCGCCTGCAACGTACGGGCCAGCGCCTCGGGCATCGCTGACGCGCCGCCGTAGATGCGCGTTAGCGAAGACAGGTCACGCTGGTCGATGTCGGGACGTGCAAAGAGTTCCGCCAGCATGGTAGGGACGGCGGCCCAGGTGCGAAGGCGCAGCCGCTCGATGAGTTCCAGCGCCGCATCGGCATCCCAGCGCGCGAGTATCGCGACGGTGCGCCCCAGGCGCACGGCCTGGTTCATCGCCCGCATGCCCGCCAGATGGGTCACCGGCAGCGTGAGGAGTTCGTCCTCCTCCGCGCGATCGGATTGCCAGTACTCACGATGCGTCATTGTATAGACGAAGTTCCGGTGGCTCAGCATCGCGCCCTTGGGCTTGCCCGTCGTGCCGGACGTGTAGCCGATCACCGCGAGGTCAGGGCCGCCGCCCTGCATCGGCAGGGGACCGATGCAGGCGTCCAGCGCGCCCGAGAAGTCGTGCATGCGCGGGTCCGCCGACTGGCGCGGCGGTTCGCTGATGCACGCGGGCACATCGAGATAGGGCACCTCGCCGGGTCTGCCGGCGAACTCGGCCGGCGCCCCCACTACACAGCCATCCAGGTCATCGCCTTCCAGCAAGCCCTGCAACCGGTCCACCAGGTCTTGCGTCGCGATGACGACCCGCGCGCCGCTGTCCCTGGCGTAGTACTCAATCTCCTCGCTCGTGCTCATCGGATTCATGGCGACGACGACGGCGTCGCAGCGCATCACCGCGTAGAACGCAATCATGTACTGCGGACAGTTCTGCATCAGCAGCAGCACGCGGTCGCCCTGACGCACCGACAGGTGATGCTGGAGGTAACCGGCCAGCGACAGGGCCGCGGTGTGCAACGCGCGGAACGTCGTCTGCCTGCCGTAGAACACGACGGCGGGCTTGTCCGGCACGCGGGTTGCCGAGTCTTCCAGGTGGCTGAACAGGTTGCAGTCCGCCACCTCCAGCGTGCGGGGGACGCCGGCAGGCCAGTGCGCGAAGTGTCGTGTCAATTGGGGCATGTGTGATAGCTGAATGAATGGGGACGGGCGGGAATCAGGCCACTGCGACGATGGCCTCGCCGACGATCTTGGTCTCGCCTTTGTGGTTGGTGCACTGCATTTCCACGCGCAGCCGCGGCTCGCCATCCTGCTCGAAGCGTTCGGCGACGCGTCCCGTGCAATGCGGCTGGTCATACAAGTGCGTGATGCCGGTAAAGCGCATCTTCAGGCTGCGCAGGCGTGTGTGCCCGGCCCAGTTGGTGATCAGCCGGCTCAGGTAGGCGGCCGACAGCATGCCGTGGGCACGAGAGGAAGGTGGGAGGCACGCGCAGCGACGGCAGGCCGGCGGCACGCGCCACGGCAACGTTGCTGTACTCGGGGTTGGTCTCGCCGATGGCATTCGCGTACCACCGCACGGCCCATTCCTCCACGTTCACTTGGCGCTGGCCAAAGCTGTGGCCGATCAGGTTCTTGTCAAGCATTGCTAGTTCTCCATGGGACTGGCCTGCCGCGTCCGCCCCGGGGCGCTGCAGGAAATTGATCCGGCCTCAGGCGCGGGCGGGAATGACGCCGTCGAGGTTGGCCGCGGGCGCGGCGCCGGCCACGAGATCCGGCATCAGCGCGCCAAGTTCAGCCACCTCCCAGCGTCCGGCCTTCTCGATCCTGGGGCCGGCGCGCCAGCCTTCTGCCACCGTGATGCGGCCGCCACGGCTGCCGAACACGCGGCCGGTGACGCTGTCGGATTCTTCGCTGCCGAGCCAGACGATCAGCGGGGCGACGTTGGCGGGGTCGAACGCGTCGAAGCCTTCCACGGCGTTGGTCGACACCTGCAGGCGGCCGCTCTTGAGCAGATGCTCGGTGTGGCGCGTGGTGCCGCTCGGATAGATGGTGTTGACGGTCACGCCATAGCGGCCAAGCTCTTCGGCGGCGATATTCGACATCGCCGCGATGCCGGCCTTGGCCGCGCCGTAGCAGGTCTGGCCGATATTGCCGAACAGGCCCGCCGACGACGAGGTATTGATGACGCGCGCCTTGCGCTGGCGGCCCGCCTTCGATTCGTCGCGCCAGTAGGTGCTCGCGTGACGCATCGGTACGAACGTGCCGCGCAGGTGGACGCGCATCACGGCGTCCCAGTCTTCCACCGGCATGTTCACCAGCATGCGGTCGCGCAGGATCGCGGCGTTGTTGACCAGCACATCCAGTCCACCAAACGTCTCGATGGCAGCCTGGATCATCCGGCCGGCGCCTTCCCAATCGGCCACGTCATCCTCGTTGGCGATCGCCTGGCCGCCCATCGCGCGGATTTCTTCCACCACCTGGTGGGCCGGGCCGGACGCGGCGCTGGTGCCATCGGCGGACGCGCCGAGGTCGTTCACGACAACCTTGGCCCCGTGACGGGCGAACTCCAGGGCATACTCGCGGCCAAGGCCACGGCCGGCGCCGGTGATGACCACTACGCGGTCTTTGCAGAGCTGTTGCATTGAGCTTTCCTTTCGTCGATTTGAACAGCGTGGGAAATGTGCGGGCGTATTGGTCCCGGCGCATGACGGGAGCGATCGGGCCGCTTCGGAATTCGGTAGGCGGTCGGGACGCTCTGCGAGTCAGTCCCGGCCAGCGGGCGGTTATTCGGCCTGGATGCCAGCCAGCGCGATCACGCGCTTCCACTGCGCCTGATCATTCGCCAGTGCGCCGTCAAATGCCTTCGGGCCCAGCGCGTAGGGCGTGGTGCCGCGTTGCGCGAAGTGCGCGGCGGCCTCCGGCGGGTCGAAAAACTCCAGTGCCGCCTGTGCCAGTTTGTCCACCACGGCGGGGGGCGTTCCGACAGGCGCGGCCAGGCCGACCCAGCCGGTCAGCGTCGCGCCCGGCTTCCCGGACTTGACCAGCGGCACGGCGGCCGATATCTCGAGCACGGTATAGTCCACCACGCCGCTGATGAGGTCTGGCAGCAGTGTGCTCATCGCCTTGTAGGGCGCGTCCACCGCCTGCACCTTGGCCGGGTCATTGATCGCTGCCAGCATGGCGCGATAGCCGGCACTGCTCGTGCCGAAGTTCAGCTTGCCCGGTTGGCGCCTGCCTGCGGCTGCCAGTTCGGCGAGCGACTTGTTTGGCGAGGTGGCCGGGACGACTACCGTCACCGGCAGCGCGCTCAGGCGCGCGACGGGAACAAAGTCGCGGGTCGGGTTGTACGGCAGATGCTTGAACAGCCAGGGATTGGCCGACATGGAACTCGACAGTGCCAGCAGCAAGGTGTATCCGTCCGGCGCCGCCTTCGCCACGGCATCGGTGGCAATGATGGTGTTGCCGCCGGGCCGGTTCTCCACGTAGAACGACTTCCCGAGCTTCCGGGTGAGATGGCTGGCCAGCAGGCGCGAGAAGTCGTCCACGCCCGTCCCCGGACTGGTGGCGGAGACGATCTTGACGGGCCGTTCGGGATGGCCGTCGGCCAGTGCGGCGCGGCCGGCAAACAGCAGGGTCACGCCCATGCCCGCAGCGAAGCAGGCGAGGGTGCGTCGGGCTTTGTTGGAAGCAGTCATGAAGCTTGTCTCCGATGTTGTCTTTCTGGGATCGGCGCGCAACCTGAGTCCTGTTGCGCACCGCCTGCAACATGCCTGCCGTCAGAAGCCGCCGCGGCCTCCGCCGCAGATGATGGTCTGAGCGTTCACGTAGTTGGATTCGGGAATGCAGAGCATGTACACCGCGCCCGCTGCTTCCTCGGCGGTGCCGAAGCGGCCGAGCGGGGTGTCGCGGCCCGCCGCGGCGATCCGGTCCGGATGCACGCCGACCTTGATTTCGCGGCCTTCCACCCGCACGGTCATCTCTTCGGTGGTCGATTGCGTCAGGCGGGTCTCGATGGCGCCGAAAGCCACGCAGTTGACATTGACCTTCATGCGTCCCCACTCCTTCGCCAGCGACTTCGTCATGCCGATCACCCCGGCTTTGGCCGCGGAATAGTTGATCTGGCAGGCATTGCCCTGCGTGCCCGAGACCGAGGAAATGTTCACGACCTTGCGGAACACTTCCTTGCCGGCCTCCGCCTCTGCCTTGCTGGCTTCGCGGAAGTACGGCTGGGCCGCGCGCAGCAGCATGAAGGGCGCCTTGAGGTGACAATCGACAACGGCATCCCACTGCTCGTCAGTCATCTTCTGGATGACGTTATCCCAGGTATAGCCGGCGTTGTTGACGATGATGTCGAGTGCGCCGAACGTATCGACCGTCTGCTTGACGATGCGCGTGCCGAAATCCGCTTCCACCACGCTGCCCGCGAAGGCAACGGCCTTCCCGCCGGCCTGCACGATGTCCGCTACGACTTCATCGGCCGGCGCCTGGTCGAGATCGTTGACCACGACGATGGCGCCTTCGCTGGCGAACTTCAACGCAACCGCGCGGCCGATGCCGCGGCCGGAGCCCGTAACGATGGCGACCTTGCCTTCCAGTTTTCTGCTCATGAAAATATCTTCGTAATGTGTGAATCCGCGTGCCGCAGGCTTTCATGATGGCCATGCCACCACGTGACGGCACTACTCCTGTTGGCGAGTGCGACGCAGCGGTTCCGATCGGGGTGCCCGGCTCGCCTTATGCGGCTTCCCGGCGATGCGGTTCCTCGAGCACGCCGAGGTGGTACTGCGTTTCGCCATGCAACTGATCGAGCACGAGAATGCGCTTGAGGTAATGGCCGACGGCACACTCGTGCGTCATGCCGATGCCGCCGTGCATCTGGATGGCTTCCTCGGCAATCCGGCGCGCATTGCGGCCGATGAGCACCTTCGCCGCGTGGAACTGACCATCGCCACGCGCGAAATCATTGCGTCCGGCCAGGGTGAGGGCGAGCGACATGACAAGACTGCGGCTTTGCTCGCGCGCGACGAGCATGTCGGCCGCGCGGTGCTGAAGCGCCTGATTGCTACCGATCGGCCGCCCAAACTGCCGGCGAATCTTCAGATACTCGAACGTCATCGCGCTGGCGCCTTCCATTGCGCCGAGCATTTCGGCGCACGCGCATGTAATACCGGTGCGCATCACATGCTCGAGCGCCGCGGCGGTATCCTGCGTACCGCCGAGCCGCTTCCCCTGAACATTTTCCAGTTGGATATTCCCCGCGGGCGAGCCGTCCACCAGTCGGTACGGCGACAGATGCAGGCCGATGTCCGCGGCGTTCACCAGGAACAACTGAATACCGTCGTCCGGCGTCGTCGCGCTCACAATGAACTGCTGACAGCTCGGCGCGTCCAGCACCATCTCCTTCGAGCCGGTCAGGAACCAGCCGGCGCTGTCATGCTTCGCCGCGCATTCGATGCGGCCGTGCTGGCGTTCCTGGTGCGCCCATCCCATGCGAGACATGCCCATTGCGATGCGGGGCAGCCATTCCGACTTCTGCTTGGGCGAACCCATGGCCTGCAGAGCAGTGGATGCCATGACCACCGTCGAGTGATACGGTTCCAGGGCGAGCACCTTGCCGAGGGCTTCGGAGATCATCGACAGGTCGACGGCGTCGCCGCCGAAGCCGCCATATTCCTCGCCAATGGCAGCACCAAGAACACCCATCTCGGCAAGCTGCCCCCAGACGCGGGCGCGTGGGCCAGGCGAGTTTTGCAGCAGGCCTTGGCGCGCCTCAAAGGTGTACTCCTTCGCCAGCAACCGCGAGAGTGCGTCGTTGAGCTGGAGCTGAATGTCGTTCAGTTTGAGATCCATTTACAACCCTATTACGGTGGAAGCCAGGATGTTCTTCTGTACCTCGGTACTGCCGCCATAGATGGTCACAGCGCGCGAGTACAGATACGCGGTGGTGAGTTCGCCGCAGTCGCCGCGCAGGGACGCCGCACCGCCGATCTGCATCGCCAGTTCCACGATTTCCTGGTACAGCTCGCTGCCGCGCACTTTCAGCAGCGACGCCATGTTCTGGTCGATACCGGCATGCATGAGCCGCAATTGCGTAATCTCGAGGGCATGCACGTCGGTCTCGATCAGCGCGATGCGGCCTCGCCATGCCGCGGCGGTCTTCGCCGGAAGGCCGGCGCGTTCGCGGCTGGCGAGCAATTCCCGCGCGTAGCTCATGCGCTCACGGGTGCGCCCGATGCCGGCCACGTACGTTCGCTCGTGGCCGAGGAGGAACTTGGCATAGTCCCAGCCCTTGTTTTCCTCGCCGATAAGCCCACTCTGCGGGACGAGCACATCGTCGAAGAAAACCTGGTTCAGGCTGTGCCGGTCGTCGATGCCGATGATGGGGCGAATCGTCACGCCGGGCGACTTCAGGTCGATCACGACGAAGGAGATGCCCGCCTGTTTTTTGGCGGCGGCTGAATCCGTTCGAAGCAGGCAGAAGATCCAGTCGGATGCGTGGGCCTGGCTCGTCCAGATCTTCGAGCCATTGACGACATAGCCGCCGTCCACTCGCCTGGCGCTGGTCTGCAGCGACGCGAGATCCGAGCCGGAGTTCGGCTCGGAGAAGCCCTGGCAACTGAGGATGCCGCCGTTGAGCAGTCTCGGAAGAAAGAATTCGCGTTGCGCGTCGTTGCCGAAGTGAATAATGACCGGCCCGAGCATCGTGATGTTGAAAATATGCGGGGTAGGCGCCGAGGCCATCGCGCATTCGTCCGCAAAGATCATTTGCTGGCCGGCATTCCAGCCGGTGCCGCCATGCGCCACGGGCCATGCCGGCGCACCCCAGCCATGTGCGTCGAGGGTACGTTGCCACTGGCGCTGGTCCTGGTAGCTGACAAAGCCGGTGCTGCGTATCCGCTGGCGCATGTCGGCCGGCAGATGGGCTGCGAGGAAAGCACGTACCTCTTCCCTGAAGCGCTTGTCTTCGGGTGTGCCAAGTAAATCCATACATGTCCTTTCTGTTGATGCTTGGAGCTTGAAGCGCGCGCTGCGCGCGATGCCTTGCCTGAAGTGTCCTGGCGCTAGCGCGAGCAGGCGACAAAGGCGGGGGGAAGCTCGGCGTAGAGCACGTCGATCAGTGGCGTGCGTCGCTGGCGCGCAGCGGCCTGGTTGATGTAGCCCTTGTCGGCAATCTCGTTGGCCTCGGACGAGGGCGGCTCCGCCATCAGCAGCAGCCGGCGTACCTGCTGGCTGGCGCCGGATGCCGCCTGCGCGCGAAGCGCGTCACGCAGGGCGGCAATGACCGTCGGATGCTTCACCAGTTCCTCCGGCGGCAGGGCTGCCAGTTCCGGCGCAAGGCGCTGGCAGGCGGCCACGTTGGGCCATGCCAGGGCGGCAACATAGTTGCGGTCGTGGCCGCAGATCACGGCGTCGGCCAGCAGCGGCGCACAATGCTCGACCAGTCCCAGCCGGACCGAGCCGGTGCGTACCCAGGTGCCGTTGGCGAGCTTGAAGTCTTCGACGCATCGTCCGGCGTAGCGCAGGCCGTGCAACGGATCTTCCGGATTCGCCAGGCGCACTGCATCGCCCATGCGGTAGAAGCCTTCCTCGTCGAACGCCGCCTGGGTGAGATCCGGGCGCTTGTGATAGCCATGGAACACGGGCCGGCCGCGCAGGCGGACTTCATAGCGGTCGTCGCCGCCATCGAGCGGTACGAGTTTGATCTCGACGCCCGGGATCGGCACGCCCACGTTGCCGAGGTCGCCACCGGGCAGCGTATAGATCGCACCTTGGCCGGTGGTTTCGGTCGAGCCAAAGCCCGCGACGAACCCGATGCGCTCGCCCACCGTACGGACGGCGGCGCTCTGGAAGCGTTCCCAGACATCGCGCGGCAGGCTGGCCCCGCCATAGGCGACGAAGCGCAGGCGAGAGAAGAACGAGCGGGCGAAGGATTCGTCGCGCTCCAGTTCGGCGGCGATCAGCGCCCACGCGGACGGCACGGTGGCATAGAACGTGGGGCATACGTCGCGCAGGTTCTGTACCGTGCGCGCGAACTGTCCCGGCAGCGGACGGCCGTCGTCGAGATAGTAGGAGCCGCCCAGCGTCATCACGCGGCCCAGGTTGCCCATGCCGCCAAAGATGTGGTGCCAGGGGAGCCAGTCGAGCATGACGACAGGTTCGTCCGCAATGGCGCGATGCAGGTACTGGTACTGCCCGATCATCGCGGCCACGTTGTCGTAGCGGATCGGCACCGCCTTGGGTTCGCCTGTTGAGCCCGAGGTAAAGAAGATTCGCGCCACATCGCGCACGGGATCGATGGAGGCGTGCGCGGCCTGCAGGTCGGCGATCCGTCCGGCAGTCGGCGCGGCGCCGGCGAGCGCGGCCCACGCGGTATGGCCTGCCTGCGGGCTGTCCACCGCGATGACCGCAGCGGCCGGCACGCCAAGCGCGTCCAACGCGCGCGAGAACGGCGCCGACGACTGCACGAACACGGCGCCCGGCTCGACCAGCGCATGCATGCCGCGGACTCGCTGGTGATCCTGGCTCAGCAGCGAATACGACGGGGAGACGGCTGCCGAAGGGATGCCCGCATACTCGGCGCCCAGCAGCAGGACGGCCTGCTCCAGCGAATTGCCGGACAGGATCATCAGCGGACGCGCCTGCGACAGGCCCATCGCCAGAAGTCCCGACGCTACCGACAGCACCTGCCGGTGGAGCTCCGACCACGTCAGCGTGCGCCATGCGTCGCCGGCGCGTTCGCTGATGGCGGGCAGCGCGCCCCGCGTTTCGGCCCAACGCGCCAGGAAGCTGCTGAAGGCGAAGGGGCCGCCTTGCAGCGGCGCGTCGGTCGACCATAGCAGCAACGAACCGTCCTCACGACGTCCGTACGCGGCGCCGGGTTGCGACAGGCCGGATTGTCGGTAGCAGGGTGCAGCTTCGGTTTGGGTGCGCGACGTCGCGGCCGGAATCGTGGTAATGCCAGACATGTGTCGGTCTCCGTGGGATGGCTTATAGGAGACCAAGCATGCATTGCCGGCGCGCTGCAATCACTAGCCGGGGAGGCCAGTTCAGGGTATCCCCTTAGAGCCGCCCCCTTCCAGGTGATCAAACGACACTTCAGTTTTGATGAAGCGGGCGGTGAAAACGTGCCGTCGTGCACGCTCCTGCTACGTAGCCCTTCTTCCTTGAGGGTCGGCCGGGATTCGTGACTATCTGAAGCTTAAGATATTTGCGAATCCCGGCCGACCCTCGACTACGACCTGACCATGAAGGAACTGCAGGCGGCGGGGTGCTTTGATCCGCCGCCCCCACCGCCCACCGCCACCCCCGCCAGCGCCGCCAGCGCCGCCAGCGCCGCCGCCGGTGGTCTGCTGCCGCAACGCCGCGGGGCAGAGCTGGCGACGGGACCGGCGAGATGCCCGACTGGCTGCGGCGGGCGGTCAATGCGGGGCAGAGCGTGGAGATTTTTCGGGTCTGATGGGGCGACTGGGGCACTCTATGTGAACTGACGCGCGCGGATGCGGCCCCTTCCCTCTGAGTTGCTGCGCCGCGTCATCAGGCGATAGAGCGCTTTCAAGGTCAGACCCATTTACCACGAATCTTCAGGTAGATTTCATCAACACGCCATGAGCGCCCTGTGGGCTTGCCGAAACGGTTCCAGCGCTTGACGAACTCCGGCGTATAGCGCCTCACCCAGCGCAGGATCGTAGTGTGAACCAGTGCCAAGCCCCGCTCCGCCATCATCTCGACCAGATCGCGTAGGCTGAGTTTGTAGCGCAGGTACCAGCGCACGCACAGAATGATGATTTCCCGATCAAAATGTCGACCATCGAACAACCCCTCAAGACTCTCCAGCTTGCTCATCACCGGCCATCAGTTCGTTTACCCCGACAACTCTAACCGATTCGCCGCCCCTATTTGCACCAGAGCCCCCTATCCTTCTATCACCACATTCGAGAGCCCAAATGACCGGATCCAAGACCGAGCGGGCAGCGTTCCAACCCGCGGACTTTTCAACCTCGCTTTGACAAAATAGTGAAAACATGCTACCGAAGCGCCGTTATTTGCAGCGTCGATCTGAATACTGTACATACGTACAGATTTCACGCGTATCGCTTAACCCGTGTCCACGGTCGATTCATCCGTCCTATCGCAGGCATGCGAGGCTAAATGCATGTGCGGTCGGTGCTGCTTTTTAGGGGTGCCTGAGCAGGCACAGGAACTTCCGGCCAGCAGGCGGCGCAGAGTCGGCGCTCGACTGCCTTGTCGGCGTACGTTATAAGGTGAGACGAACTTCTGCAGCACTGTCCCCGTGCTGCCTGGATAGTAATAACAGCGTTAGACATGCACGAGCACGCTACCAACTCCCGGGCGGCAGACCAGTCCCCGGGTCTTGCCATCGAGGCCGTCGCCAGTACGAAACTGGTTCCCCCGCGTGCGACCCGCCGCCTAATTTCACGGGATGCGCTACAGCAGCGCCTCCTCGATGCGCGGCGCCAGCGTTGCATCGTTCTGCAAGGCCCGGCCGGCAGTGGCAAGACGTGCAGCCTGGTGGCGTTGCGGCAAGCGTTGCTGACACTTGATTTCGATGTCGCTTGGCTCTCGCTCGCCGCAGAAGACAACGAACTCACGCGCTTCTTCAGTTGCCTGCTGGCCGGCATTGGGATGGTGGACGGTGAAGTGGTGCGCGACGCGGCGCTGCTGATGCGGCGCGATAGCGATGGCACGGATTTTGAACACTGGGTCGTGTCCCTGGTCGAGGCGCTTGCCGCCCGGCAGCGCGATCTGACAGTGATCGTCGACGATCTGCAATACCTGAACAGTCCGCAGATCTGTCAGGCGCTGCAATGCCTGCTCGACTACGCTCCGCCCAATCTGCATCTGGTCTTCAGTTCGCGCAGCGCGTTTCCGCTATCGCTGGCGCGTTTGCGCGCGCAGTCGCTTGTGGTTGAGTTCGACCTTCACGACCTGCGCTTCACTCCCGAGGAATCCGAGCGCTTCCTGCGCGAGCAATTGGGCCACATCGATCGGCGCGACGCGCGCGTGCTGCACGATCTGACCGATGGCTGGGTGGCCGGGCTGCAGCTGTTCGCGGTGGACATGCATGCCAAGCAGGGCGGTGGCTATGCACGTGTGCGCGTGCGCGATGCCAAGGCGTTTGCGAGCTATTTCGAGCGCGAAGTGCTCGACAACCTGCGGCCGGAAGACCTGCAGCTGCTGACCATTGCGGCAACCTGCAGCCAGTTCTGTGCGTCGCTCTGCGCGACGCTGCTCGGCGTGCCGCAGGCGGTAGCGGCCATGACGTCGCGCCTGACGCGGCTCGACGACCACAATCTCTTTATCAGCCAAGTGCGTAGCCAGGACCGCGAGACTTGGTATCGCGTACACCCGCTGCTGCGCGAGGTGCTGTCGCACCGCCTCGACGAAATGCCACCTGCCGACCGGCTCGCGCTGCATGGCGCCGCGTGGCGCTGGTTTGGCGCGCGCGGCCACATCGACGACGCGGTGCGCCATGCCGTGCAAGCCGGGGAGGTGCAGGCAGCGGCCGATATCGTTGAGGCTTGCGCGGTGGAAATGATGGGCCGTGGCGAACTGTCCGAGGTGTCTAGCCTGGTGCGCCGGTTGCCCGCGGAGCAGGTGCAGGCTCGTTTTCCGCTGCGGCTCGTAACAGCCTATCTCGCCATGTACGCCGGCAACCTTGGGGCAGTCGATGCGGCGTTGCGCCGGTTCGAGTCGGACCTCGATGCGCTGGGCGTGGGCGAGCGCTTTGCTGTGCGCGTCCTGCAGGCAGCGCTGGYGCTGCAACGCGACGACTCCGAATCGATCCATGCTATCGCACCCTTGCTCGAAGCGATCCCCGATGATGCCCAGGCGTTCGCGTTCGCCGGCCGCGCCCACCTGCTGGCGTGGATGCATATGCACCATGGCGACTACGATGCGGCTCGCGCGCTGCTGCAGGAAGGCGCGGAGCGCAACGTGGCGCCGGCGCGCCGAATGACGGGACAAGCGCTGTCTGGTATGAGCCTGTCCCTCGAAGGGCGCATTGTGGAGGCCGAGCGCGCGTTGCGTGCGGTGCAGCACGAGGTGGGCCGGCACGACACGCTCTACATCGACGTGGGCGCCGTTGTCGATGGGATGCTCGGCGAAGTGATCTATGAGCTCAACGAACTCGACGCAGTGTGTACGCAGCTGGAGCCATGCCTCGACATGGTGGAGCGGACGTCGGTACCTGACGCGGCGCTGCGCGGCTTCCTGGCCGTGGCGGCGGCGCATTGGCGGCTCGGCCACCGCCTTGAGGCACTCGAGCAACTGGATCGTCTCGACGACTATGCCAGCCGGCGCGGGCTCGACCGCATGCAGGCCCACGCGCTGGCGCTGCGGCTGCGCATGCTACTGGAGCAGGGCGCGACCACCGAGGCCATCGAGGTTCTGGAATCGCTGACCGCGCTCGGCCGGCGGTACGCCACGGCGGCACGCGGTACCGGCGCCGAAATCCGGCGTGTGGCCGACGCCGCACGTGCAGCGGCAGACCTGCACTGGGAGGACTACGACGGTGCTATTGCCTGCCTGAAGCCGCTGCTCGAAGACGCCAGGGCTGCGGGGCGGGGCGCGGCGGTGGCTGCCGCCCACGCAGCGCTCGCGGTGGCTTACCACGGACGCGGAGACGCCGATGCGGCGCGCCGGCAGTTGCTCGAGGCACTGCGGCTTGGCCACCAGCTCGGCCTCATGCGCAGCCTGCTCGACGTGTCGGACCAGATCCCGGCCATGCTCGAAGCCCAGGCTCCTGACGCGCTAGACCCGGTGCTGGCGTTTTACGCCAAGCGCCTCGTGGCTGCGGCGGCCAGCACGCGCGAAGCGGCCGCGCAGCCGGCCCTGCGCGATGCCGGTGGCACGACGGACGTGCTCAACGTCCGGGAGCGCGAAGTGCTGGCGCTGGTCGCCCAGGCCATGCCAAACAAGAAGATTGCGCGCGTGCTGGGCGTCACGTCCCACACGGTCAAATGGCATCTGCGCAAGATCTACAGCAAGCTCGGCGTGTCAGAGCGGGACGAAGCGGTGGCCCGCATGCGCGATCTTGAGATGGATTCGGCGTCGAGACCCCACTGACGGCCGCCTTGCTGCCCAATCCGGCTAGTGAATTGCAACGCTGGATTGGACATCATGAGAGGTATCCGAGAGGCGCGCCTGGATCGGAGCGCGCCGCCGGAACCTTACTCATGGAAAGGAGCTTGACAGTGGAAGTGAATCGCACGGTCTTCCGGGAAGACCATGAAATGCTGCGTCCCATGGCGCGAAGGTTCTTCGAGCGCGAGTGCGCGCCGCGCCAGCCGGAGTGGGACAAGGCCGGCAAGACAGACCGCGATACCTGGCTCAAGGCAGGCCGCGAAGGGCTGCTCTGCGTGTCGGTCCCCGTGGAATACGGCGGCGGCGGCGGCGATTTTGGCCACTCGGCGGTGGTCATGGAGGAGATGCATCGCGCAGGAATCTCGGGTGCGGGCTTCTCGATCCACTCGGACATTATCGCGCCCTATATCGTGCGTCTAGGCACCGAAGCGCAGAAAAAGCGATGGCTGCCCGATATCTGCGCTGGCAAGACCATCATGGCGGTGGGCATCACCGAGCCGGGCGGCGGATCCGACGTCAAGGCCATCCGCACCACCGCAGTGCGCGATGGCGACGAGTACGTAATCAACGGCAGCAAGACGTTCATCAGCAACGGCCTGAACTGCGACATGATCATGCTTGTTTGCAAGACGGACCCGGCGGCGGGCGCCAAAGGTGTCAGCCTGATCATGGTCGAGGCCAATCGCGCGGGGTTCAAGCGCGGCCGCAAGCTCGACAAGGTGGGCCAGCCCGGCGCCGACACGGCCGAACTGTTCTTCGACAATGTGCGCGTGCCCGTGGAAAACCGGCTCGGCGACGAGAACGGCGGCTTTGCATACCTGATGCAGGAACTGCCGCAGGAACGCCTGCTGATCTCGATCTATGCCGCCATTGCCATCGAACGGCTGCTGCAGATTACGGTGGACTACGTCAAGGACCGCCGCGCCTTCAACCAGACGGTCTGGGATTTCCAGAACACCAAGTTCAAGCTAGCCGACGTCAAGGCCCAATCGGTAGCTGTGCGGACCATGGTCGACTACTACATCGGCGAGCACATGAAGCGCAAGCTCACCGTCCAGGAAGCGGCTATCGCCAAGCTCTTCGCCACTGAGACGCTGTGGAAATGCATCGACGACATGGTCCAGCTCCATGGCGGCTACGGCTACATGCTTGAGTACCCGATCGCCCGCGCGTTCACGGACTACCGCGTCTGCCGCATCGCGGGCGGCGCCAGCGAAGTGCTGCGCGACCTTATCTCACGCAAGCTGTGAACCGCCACCGATTTCCCGCAATCCATCTCAATAACAGGTTGAACCATGAGTGAGAAAGTCATAGTCGCCGGCGTGGGCATGATCCCGTTCCTGAAGCCGGGCGCCAGCAAGAACTACTTCGAGATGGGTGCCGATGCCGTGCGGCTGGCCCTGGCCGACGCCGGCATCGGCTACGAGCAACTGCAAGAAGCCTACGCCGGGTACGTCTACGGCGATTCCACCTGCGGCCAGACCACGGTGTACGAGGTTGGCATGACCGGCATCCCGGTGGTCAACGTCAACAACAACTGTTCCACTGGCTCAACGGCGCTATACCTGGCCCGCAAGGCCGTTGCATCGGGCGACGCCGACTGCGTGCTGGCGCTCGGGTTCGAACAGATGCAGCCGGGCGCGCTGAAGATGCACTGGGACGACCGTCCGCCCCCGCGCACGCGCTTCTTGCCCGTGCTGAAGTCGCTGACCGAAGACATGAGCCACCTCGGCCAGGCGCTGCGCTCTTTCGGCGGTGCCGGGCGCGAGTACATGGAGAAGTACGGCGCAAGCATGGAAACGTTCGCAGCGGTGCGCGCCAAGGCGAGCCGGCATGCCGCCAACAACCCGCTGGCGCTGTTCCGCAAGGTACTGACCGTCGGGGAGGTGATGGCCGACACCGTGATGGTTCCCGGTGTCATGACGCGGCTGATGGCGTGCCCGCCCACCTGCGGCGCGGCGGCGGCAATCGTCGTCTCGGAGCGATTTGCGCGCAAGCATGGCCTGCGCACCGATGTGCAGATTCTCGCGCAGTCCCTGACCACCGATCCGCCCGAGGCGTTCGATCCGCCTTCGATGCTGAGCTGGGTTGGCTCGCACATGACGCGCGCCGCTGCGGGCAATGTCTACGAAAAAGCGGGCGTGGGTCCCGAAGATATCGACGTGTGCGAACTGCACGACTGCTTCGCGCAGAACGAAGTCATCAGTTACGAGACGCTGGGCTTCTGCCCCGAAGGCGGTGCCGAGAAGTTCGTCCGCGACGGCGATAACACCTATGGCGGCAAGGTCGTCATCAACCCTTCGGGCGGCCTACTGTCAAAGGGGCACCCCCTAGGCGCCACCGGCCTGGCGCAGTGCTATGAGCTGACGCAGCAGTTGCGCGGCGGCGCCGACAAGCGCCAGGTGGAGGGTGCGCGACTCGCACTCGCCCACAACATCGGTCTGGGCGGCGCCTGCGTGGTGACGCTCTACGGCAAGAACTAAGCTTCTGTACAGAGTCGGACTTCGGCCGCCGCGACGCTTGAATGCGTCCGGCGGCTTTTCTTTTGCCTAGGGTGACACTGGAGGCTTGTACTGGGAACAGACCTGGTAGATGACCGGCTGGAACGGCAATTGACTGATTGCAAGAAGCGCCAGGTGGACTGTCAAACGGTCGCCGTCATCCCGGGCATTGGCAGGCTCACGGCCACTGCCCCAATTGCTACCGCCGGAGACGCCAAAGCCTTCAAGTCAGGAAGAGAGTTGGCCGCCTTCCTCGGCCTGGTACCTCGCCAGACCGGTACAGCGGGCAAGGTGCAGCTCGGAGGCATTAGCATCCGCCGCGATGTTTACCAGCGCTCGCGCACGGATGCAATTCCAATCGAAAGAGAAGGGAATCTGGTGCGATCGTCTGCGCCAGAGACGACCGACCAACGTCGCCGCCGTGGCCTTAGCCAACAAAATGGTTCGCACTGCCTGGTGCGCTGCTAGTGCATGGAACCACATTTGAAAAGAACCACGTGTCAGTGAAGCCGGTGTAGCTTGTACGCCTGACGAATCCTCGTCAGCAAGTTGCGATGGGAAGCGGATAGATGATGGCGTGACAGGGTGGACTGCAAGAGCGCAAGCCTGCTTTGGTGTGAGAGGGCTCTCGGCGAATTCCATCAGGACCCGCAGGCATGGCCTGCACGATGAGGCCGGATATATTGGAATGGCCCCATCCCTCCCCCGTCTCTCGAGACTCCATGCGATCATGAAGTCTCGAGAGACGGGGGCATGGAAACGTAGCTATTAGGCTACTTGGGAGTCCATCATGAGCATCGCGCTTGTTGGTATCGATCTTGCGAAAAACGTCTTTCAAATCCATGGAGTAGACGAGCATGGCAAGCCGGTGCTGCGTCGCCGGGTAAGTCGTTCAAAGCTGCGGGAGACAATAGTCCGTCTGCCAGCCTGTTGAATTGTCCTGGAAGCATGTGGCGGCGCCCACTACTGGGCGCGTCGCTTCATGGCTATGGGACACCAGGTCCAGATGATTGCTCCGAAGTTCGTGAAGCCGTTTGTCAAATCTCTGAAGAACGACTGCAATGACGCCGAGGCAATCGTCGAAGCGGCCTCTCGTCCGACGATGCGTTACGTGGCAATCAATGGCATCGAACAGCAAGACGTTCAATGCATGCACCGGATCCGAAGCTTGCCGATGCGAGATCGCATCGCGCAGATCAATCAGATTCGTGGCCTGCTTGCCGAATACGGCATCGTCATTGCTCAAAGTTCGCTGCAAATACAGCGGCACCTCCCCGAGATCGTCGCGGACACGACCACAGAGTTGACGGAACTCACCAAGGGAACGCTGTGCGACATGTACGGGCGACTCAAGCAACTCGATGAACAGATCGCGCGATATGACAACAAGATTCGCCAGATACGGCAAAGAGGGGTGGGGCCATGTATGAGTCTGCAACCAACCCTCTGTCGAGCCTGACCTTGCGTTCACCTGGAAAGACCAGGCGCGTTCATATGAGAACCAAAAAAGGCCGGCAAATACCACGCCGGCCTCTGCATCAGGAACAGCCCCCAACCTTTAAACTTGCCCCCGCGCCCCCCGATCCCGCTCGTCCTGCTCCAACTGCATTTCGCGCCAGAGGATTTTTCCCGTCGACGTCTTTGGCAAGCTATCGACAAACTCCACCGTGCGCGGCACCTTGTACGCAGACATGCACCCTCGGGCCCAGTCGACCAGTGCCTGTGGCTGGACCGTGCCGCGCGAAGCCGGGCGGAGCACCACGAGCGCCTTTACCGTTTCGCCGCGATGCGGGTCGAAGGCGGAGATCACGCACGCTTCCTGCACGGCTGGGTGCCCGTATAGGATCGATTCGATCTCGGCGGGCCACACCTTCAGGCCCGATACATTAATCATGCGCTTGAGCCGATCCGTAATATAGAAGTAGCCGTCCTCATCATGGTAGCCGAGGTCGCCGCTGCGTAGGAACCGCTTGCCGTCGAGCTCGATGAAGGCCGCGGCCGTCGCTTCCGGCTTGTTCCAGTAGCCGCCAAACATGGTCGGCCCATGCATGACGATCTCGCCTGGCTCGTTGGTCGCTAACTCGACGCCCGTTTCGGGATTAATCACGCGGGCATCGCAGTTGATCACGGGAACGCCGGCACACTGTCGCCTTGGGGCCTGCGGCGGATTGCTGTGCGACATGCCGCAAAACTCCGTGAGGCCGTAGCTTTCCAGAAATGGAATGCCGAGCCGCGATTGCATCCTGCGCGCCAGCGCCTCCGGCATGGCTGACGCGCCGCCGTAGATGCGCGTCAGCGAGGAAAGGTCACGCTGGTCGATATCGGGCCGTGCGAATAACTCCGCGAGCATCGTAGGCACGGCCGCCCATGAGCGCAGCCGCAGCCTTGCGATTAATTCCAGCGCGGCGTTGGCATCCCAGCGCGCCAGCATTGCGAGGGTGCGGCCCAGCCGCACCGCCTGGTTCATCGCGCGCATGCCAGCCAGGTGGCTGACTGGCAGCGTCAGCAACTCGTCCTCATCGGCGCGGTCCGATTGCCAGTGCTCACGATGCGCGAGCGTGTAGGCGAAGTTGGCATGGCTGAGCATCGCACCCTTGGGCTTGCCCGTTGTGCCGGACGTGTAGCCGATCACTGCGAGGTCGCGGCCCCGGGCGCGCACGGGCAGCGGCGCGATGCCAGCGGCCAACGCCCGCGAGAAATCATGCATGCGCGGATGCATCGCACCTTGCCGCGGTTCGGTGACGAAGCCGGGGATGGCGAGATAGGGCACGTCCTCGGGCCTGCCGGCGAACTCACCCGCCAGGCCCACTACACAGCCGTCGAGCACATCCTGTTCGAGCAGGCCGGTAACGGGGTCTATCAGGTCCTGGGTCGCGATCACTACGCGCGCGCCGCTGTCGCGCGCGTAGTACTCCATTTCCTCCCGCGTACTCATGGGATTCATGGCAACGACCACGGCATCGCAGCGCATGACGGCATAGAAGGCAATCATGTACTGAGGGCAGTTCTGCATCAATAGCAGTACGCGGTCCCCTTGCCGAACCGACAGTCGATGCTGAAGATAGCCGGCCAAGGCCATCGCGGCGGCATGCAGATCGTGGAACGTCATTCGACGGCCGTAGAACACGACGGCCGGCTTGTCAGGGACGCGCGTTRCAGACTCCTCGAGGTGGCAGAACAGGTTGCAGTCCGCCACCTCCAGCGAGCGGGGTACGCCGGCGGGCCAGTGCGCGAAATGTCGTGTTAGTTGCGGCATGGGGACGATTGCTGAATGAATGCTTGGATCGGAAGTCAGACCACGGCGACGACGGCCTCGCCCACGATCTTCTGCTCGCCCTTCTGGTTCACGCACTGCATCTCCACGCGCAGCCTTGCTTCGCCAGCGTGTTCGAAGCACTCCGTGACGCGGCCGGTGCAGCGTGGCTCGTCATAGAGGTGCGTGATGCCCGTGAAGCGCATCTTCAGGCCGCGCAGCCGCGCGGGGCCGGCCCAGTCGGTAACCAGACGGCCCAGGTAGGCGGCAGAAAGCATCCCGTGTGCGAACACGTCGCCAAGGCCATTTTTCTTAGCGTAGTCCGAATCGATATGGAGCGGATGATGGTCGCCCGAGGCGCCGGCGTAGACCGCCAGTGTGCGGCGGCTGACCGCCGGCAGTTGCAGGTCCGGAATACTGTCACCGACCTTCAGGCCGGCGAGGTTGCGTTGCGTCATGATGGAATCTCCTTCAGACTCTGCGTTGTACGAGCACGGTACGCGAGTCCGCCACGTGGGCGCCGTGCTGGTTGGTAATGCGCGTTTCCTTGACCAGGAATTCGAGCGCGCCATCCTTCTTGTCATAGACATCGACGATCTTTGGCTCGTAGGTCAGCGTGTCCCCGACATGCACCGGGGCGTGGTAGTCGTACTGCTGCTCCGCATGGAGCACGCGCGATGGCTCGATCTTCGCCATCGCGAGCAGGTCGAAGGTCTTGAACAGCCAGCCTTCGAGGCACGACAGGAAGGTGGGCGGCACGCGCAGCGAAGGCAAGCCGGCGGCCTGAGCGGCGGTCACGTTGCTGTACTCCGGATTGGTTTCGCCGATCGCGTTCGCGTACCAGCGCACCGGCCACTCTTCCACGTTGACTTGGCGCTGGCCAAAGCTGTGGCCGATCAGGTTTTTGTCGAGCATTTTGTTCTCCGTGGGTCTGGTTGCGCCATCAGGCGCGGCCGGGGATGACACCGTCGAGGTTGGCGCTCGGCGCGGCGCGCGAGACCAGTTCGTGCATGCGCTCGCCCAGTTCGGCCACTTCCCAGCGCCCGGCCTTCTCGATGCGGGGGCCGGCATGCCAGCCTTCGGCCACTGTGATGCGTCCGCCACGGCTGCCGAACACGCGGCCCGTGACGCCTTCGGACTGCTCGCTGCCAAGCCAGACGATCAGCGGGGCCACATTGGCCGGGTCGAAAGCGTCGAAGCCTTCCACGGCGTCGATCGACACGCTGAGCCGCCCGCTCTTGAGCAGGTGCTCGGTATGGCGCGTGGCGCCACTCGGGTAAATTGTGTTGACCGTCACGCCGTAACGGCTCAGTTCTTCGGCGGCGATATTCGACATGGCGGCGATGCCAGCCTTGGCCGCGCCGTAGCAGGTCTGGCCGATGTTGCCGAACAGGCCCGCCGACGACGACGTATTGATCACGCGCGCCTGGCGCTGGCGGCCGGCCTTGGATTCGTCGCGCCAGTAGGTGCTGGCATGGCGCATCGGCACGAACGTGCCGCGCAGGTGGACGCGCATCACGGCGTCCCAGTCTTCCACCGGCATGTTCACGAGCATGCGGTCGCGCAGGATGGCGGCGTTGTTGACCACCACGTCGAGGCCCCCGAACGTGTCGATCGCGCTCTGGATCATGCTGCCGGCGCCGTCCCAGTCAGCCACGTCGGCATTGTTGGCGATGGCCTCTCCGCCCATGGCGCGGATCTCGTCCACCACATCCTGTGCCGGACCGGCAACCACGCTGGAACCGTCGGCAGAGGCGCCGAGATCGTTCACGACAACCTTCGCGCCGTGGCGGGCGAATTCCAGCGCATATTCGCGGCCCAGGCCGCGACCGGCGCCGGTGATGACAACGACGCGGTCCTTGCAGAGTTGTTGCATAGCTCTTCCTTTCATTGGTTGACACAAGATTGGGTTGTGCGGTTGCGCACGCCGCCGGCACCGGGCCGCGGCATACGCAGTGCCTCATTATTTGCAGCGGCAAGACAGGGCGCACTAGCCGGATGGAGCAGTCGATTGGCGTGCCGGGAGCGGCATCGCCTGGCGCGCTACTCGGCGAGGATGCCCGCCATTGAGATCACGCGCTGCCACTGTGCCTGGTCGCTAACCAGTGCGCTGGCGAATGCCTTCGGGCCCAGCGGATAGGCGCTGGTGCCTCGTTGTGCGAAATGCGCTTTGGCTTCCGGCGTGTTGACGAACGCGAGCGCCGCCTCCGCGAGCTTGTCCACCACGGCGGCGGGCGTACCCGCGGGGGCGGCAAGTCCAACCCAACCAATGACCGTTGCTTCCGGCATGCCCGCCTCGGCCAGCGTAGGCACGTCGGCGATTACCGGGACACGGGCAGTATTGGAGACCGCCAGCGCGCGCAGCTTTCCTGACTGGATCAGCGGCACGGCCGCCGAAATCTCGAGCACGGTGTAGTCCACCACGCCACCGATGAGATCGGGCAGCAACGTGCTCATGGCCTTGTAGGGCACATCGACAGCCTTGGCTTTCCCGGCATCGTTAATGGCCGCCAGCATCGCACGGTAGCCTGAACTGCTGGTGCCGTAGTTCAACTTGCCGGGCTGGGCGCGCGCAGCGGCCATCAACTGCCCAAGCGTGCGGTACGGCGAGGTGGCCGGGACGACTACAGTGACAGGAAGCGAACTCAGGCGCGCAACAGGAACGAAGTCGCGCGTGGGACTGTAAGGGAGTTGCTTGAACAGGAATGGGTTGGCCGACATGGCGCTCGACAGTGCCAGCAGCAGCGTGTAGCCGTTGGGGGCTGCCTTGGCCACAGAGTCGGTGGCGATGATCGAATTGCCGCCTGGGCGGTTCTCCACATAGAATGGCTTGCCGAGCTTCTCGGTCAGGTGCTTCGCCAGCAACCGCGAGAAATCGTCGACGCCCGTGCCGGGGCTCGTGGGCGATACGATCTTTACCGGCCGTTCGGGATAGCCCTGTGCCAGGGCGCTACCGCCCGCAGGAATCAGCGTGATGGCGACGCCGGTCGCCAGCCAGGCGAGGGCGCGTCGGGCTCTGTCGATATTCGTCATGGGCGTTGTCTCCGTGTCGTTGTTATGGTAGCGACGTGCCGCGGAAGCTCCGGGAACGTCGCGTGCTGTCTTGCTGTTTTCGCGCGCTCAGAAGCCGCCGCGTCCGCCGCCACAGATGATGGTCTGGCCATTGACGTAGTTCGATTCGGGGATGCAGAGCATGTATACCGCGCCGGCCGCTTCCTCGGCGGTGCCGAACCGGCCAAGCGGGGTGTCGCGCCCGGCTGCCGCGATGCGGTCCGGATGCACCCCCACCTTGATCTCGCGACCTTCCACCTGCACGGTCTTGTCCTCGGTGGTCGACTGGGTCAGGCGCGTTTCGATGGCGCCGAACGCCACGCAGTTCACATTGACCTTCATGCGGCCCCATTCCTTGGCCAGCGTCTTGGTCATGCCGATCACGCCCGCCTTGGCAGCAGAGTAGTTGACCTGGCCCGCATTGCCCTGCGTGCCCGAGACCGACGAAATGTTGACGACCTTGCGGAACACTTCGCGCCCAGCGTCTGCCTCGGCCTTGCTGGCCTCCCGGAAATAGGGCTGTGCCGCGCGCAGCAACATGAACGGCGCCTTGAGGTGGCAATCGACGATCGCATCCCACTGYTCGTCGCTCATCTTCTGAATCACGTTGTCCCAGGTATAGCCTGCGTTGTTGACGATGATGTCTACCGCGCCGAATGTGTCGAGTGCCAGCTTGACGATGTTCGAACCAAAGTCCGGTGCCACCACGCTGCCCGCGAACGCAACAGCCGTGCCGCCCGTCTTCACGATCTYGGCCACCACCTCGTCGGCCGGTGCCTGGTCGAGATCGTTGACGATCACCCTGGCACCTTCGCTCGCAAACTTCAGCGCTACCGCGCGGCCAATGCCCCGGCCCGATCCCGTGACGATGGCAACCTTGCCTTCCAGCTTCCTGCTCATGAACACTCTCCGTAGTGTGGGGTCCGCGTATCGCGTGGCTTAATGATTGCAAGCGCGACGCGCTGAGGCACTACCCGGATTGGCGAGTGGTGGGCAACGGGAACGGTGTAGGACGGGCCAAAAGGTAAGCGAGGCCCGGCAGGGCAGCGTCGCCAAGACTCTGGGTGCCTAATGCATCTCGCGGAGCCGATTGCGCTGCTGGTGCGGCGCGGTGCCTTTTCAGTGACGATTGGCGCGAATGAGGTTCGAGACCTCGCCATAGCCGAGCGGCTTGCCCGTTTGCGTGATCGACAGGCCGCTCGCCAGTCTCCATGGACGGGCTCGCTGCTGTGCTCTCTCCGACCACCGGCCGGCCCACAGGCATGGGTGGAGGTTCGGCATGGCGGATCGCCGGCCCTCGCTAACGCAGAGGCGCTCGATACGAGCCGTAACTGATTGACAACGGGTGCCGCGAGCGCTGACGCTCGCGGCCAATTTCTCCCCTCGACGCTCAACACCCCGGAGAGGAGGCCACTCATCACTCAGGGTCCACCCCGATCACCGCATCCACAGCGTAGACGCCCTGGCCGTGCGGCATGGCCAGCACCGGGTTCAGGTCGATCGACTGCAGGCGCGGGCCCGCGGCAACGGCGAATGCGGACAACTGCGACAGCGCCTGGGCCAGCGCGGCAATGTCCGCCACGGGCCGTCCGCGCGCACCGAGCAGCAGTGGTGCGCCCTTGATCGAGCGGATCATCTGTTCGGCCACGTCCGGGCCGAACGGGCAGCGGCGGAGCACCACGTCCTTGAGCACCTCGACGAACACACCACCGAGCCCGAACATGGCGATCGGGCCGAACACCGGGTCGCGGTTGATACCCATGATGCACTCCACTCCGCCGTTCATCTGCTTGGCCACGAGCACACCCTCGATGCGTGCGTCGGGCATGGCCTTGGCGGCTCGGTCCAGCAGCAGCGCAAAGCCTTCACGCACCGCGCCTTCGTTGGCCACGTTCAGCAGCACGCCGCCAATCTCGGACTTATGAATAATGTCGGGCGACAGGATCTTTAGCACGACCGGGAATCCGATCTCGCGCGCGGCCGCCACAGCAACCTCCATGTCGGCACAAGCGCGTTCAGGCGCGCTCGGGATGCCGGCTTTCGCCAGCAGCGCCTTGGCCTCCGCTTCGGTCGGCGCCTGCCGCGGCAGCGTGACATTGGTCACCCGGGGCACCGGTGCCAACGTGTTTCCTGCGAATGCCTCACCGAAGCGGCCCATCGCGGCGATGGCGGTCACGGCCCGACTCGGATCGCCGAACACCGTGAAGCCGGCTTCCTCGAAGCGAGCGAGGATGGTCGGATCGCCACGGGCCACCAGCACGTAGAGCCGATCCGGATAGCGCTTGCGCACGTCGCCCAGTTGCTGCAGCAGTGAATCGGCCACGCCCGGTACGGCCGCCGCGTAGCTGAAGAACGCCAGCAGCGTGGCGTAGCCCCCTTCAGCCATCATCGACTCCGTGAACGGCGTGACCAGCGTGGTGTCGTTGATGAACTGGGCAGTCACGTCCACCGGATTGCGTGCGGCGCAGATCGGCAGCAGTTTGCGCATGCGGGCTTGTGCGGCGGCTGGCATCTCGGGCATCGGGATGCCGAGTTCCTCGGCGGCATCCGAGACGATCACGCCGGCGCCGCCGCTGACGGTCACCACGCCCAGCGAGTTGTTGGCCGGGAAGATGCGGCGCCCCGCCAGGCGCAGGATGTCGAGCATTTCCTCGGTGGTACGCACCCGCACCACGCCCAGCTCGTCGAGGACGGCGCTAATCACGGCGTCATCACCGGCAATCGATGCGGTATGCGAACGTGCAGCGGCCCCGCCCACTTCGCTGCGGCCCACTTTCATCATCACCACGGGCTTGCGCGCGGCATGCGCTGCGCGGAATGCCTCTATCAGGCCCGGGCCGTCGCTGATGCCCTCGGCGTAGACGGCAATCACGTCGGTGTTGGGGTCCGCGGCGAACAGGCGCACGATATCGGCCACGTTCAGGTCCGCCTCGTTGCCGGTCATGACCACGCTGGACGGGAATACACCCGCTTCCATGGCCGACGTGACCAAATGGCTACCATAGGCGCCGGACTGGCTGACGATGCCCACGCGGCCGGGCCGTGACCCGGTCGCCGATGCAAAGCCCGAGAAGCTGCCAACGAATCCGTTGTGCATGTTGACCATGCCCAGCGTGTTGGGCCCGAGCAGCCGCATGCCGGCCCGGCGCGCGATGGCAACCATCTCAGCCTGCGTGGCCGCGCCTTCATCGTTGACCTCGGCAAAGCCTGCCGTAAACATGATGGCCGCCTTCGTGCCGCGGTCGGCCAGTGCCTGGACCGCTGTGACCGCATGCTCGCCGGGCACGGCGATGATCGCCACGTCCGGGACTTCGGGAAGCGCGGCCACCGACGGATAGGCCGGCAGGCCCTGCACCGTAGCGCGGTTCGGGTTGACCGGCAGGATGCGGCCAGCGAAGCCCTTGGCAAGCATCGAGGCTATTGGCCTGCCGCCAATGCGGATCGGATCGTCGGAAGCGCCGATCACGGCGACCGAATTCGGGTGAAGCAGGCAATCTGGAATGGACAGGGTGGTCATGGCTGCGTTGTGTGCGTGTATCTGCGAGGGCGGTTGGAGGCGGACATCAGAGCGGCTTGAACGTCGGCATGGGGGGGCCGTTGTCGGTGGGCGTGAAGGTCACCTGCACCTTCTGGCCAATGCGCACGGTATCGAGGTCGCAATCGACGATGCGCGTCATCATCGTCACGCCTTCCTCGAGCGTGACATAAGCCATGCAGAACGGGGTGGGGCCCGCACGGCGCGTGACGCTGTACGAATAGATCGTACCCCGGCCGGACGCCGCCTTCCAATAGGTTTCGCCCATGCAGAACGGGCACAGCGTGCGCGGATACCAATGCGGTTTTTCGCAGCGCTCGCAGTGGCGCACTAGCAGGCGGCCTTCGCCGGCAGCCGCCCAGAATTCGGCGTTCTCCGGCGATTGTTCGGGCGACGTCAGAACTTGGGGAGTGTATGGAGTGCTCATATGGATTGCGCGGATGCATTGTGTGAGGTGGACTACTCGCGTTCGAGGATCAGCGTGGCGCTGCCGTGGCGGGAGCCAAGCAGGCCGCCGGTTCCTTGGGCCAGGGCTAGGTCGCAGTTCTTGACCTGCACGGCCGGGTGCGCTTCACCGCGTAACTGGCGCACGGCCTCGATTACCTTGGTAATGCCGCCCCGATTGGCCGGGTGGTTGTTGCACAGACCGCCCCCGTCAGTGTTGAACGGCAGCTTGCCAACGCCGGAGATCAGGTTGCCGTCCATGACGAATCTGCCGCCTTCGCCTTTTTTGCAGAAGCCGAGGTCTTCGAGCTGCATCAGTACGGTGATCGTGAAGCTGTCATAGATCGATGCGTACTTGATGTCCCCGGGTGCCACGCCCGCTTCGGCGAATGCCGCGGCGCCCGAAACCTTGGCCGCCGACCACGTCAGGTCCACATGGCCGCCTAGCTGGCCCTTCACATGCTCGCCCGCGCCCAGCACCTTGATCCTCGGCCGGTTCAGCTTGGCCGCGATCTCCGGGCGGGCGACGATGAGTGCGCCGCCGCCGTCGGACACCACGCAGCAGTCGAGCTTGCGCAGCGGGTCTGAGATCATCGGCGAGTTCAGCACGTCTTCCACGGTCACCACGTCGCGCAGCATGGCGTGGGGGTTGTGTTGCGCATGGTGCGACGCGGCCACCTTGATCCAGGCCAGTTGCTCGGGCGTGGTGCCATATTCATGCATATGGCGCATGGCGACCATGCCATACGAATTGACGGTGRCCGGGCTGTATGGCAACTCGAAGGGCGAGTCGGGAATGTTGGCGCCCCAGGCGCGCGGTTTGGTGCCGCTCGAACCCTCGGAGCGTGGGCGGCCGGCCAGCGTGATCAGCGCCACGTTGCACTTGCCCATGGCGATAGCCTGCGTGGCGTGCGACACATGCACCAGGTACGACGAGCCGCCGGTCTCTGTGGCGTCGACGTGGCGCAGCTTCAGGCCGAGGTAGTCGACCATGTTCAGCACGCCGAGTCCGGGTGCATCGCCGGCGCAGAAGTAGCCATCAACGTCGGCCAGCGTCAGTCCGGCGTCTTCGAGCGCGCCGCGCGCGCTTTCGGCGTGAAGCTGGGCCACTGACTTGTCCGGTGCCTTGCGGGTCGGATGTTCATAGGCACCGACGATATATGCCTTGCCTTTGATGCTCATGTTTGATTCCTTCAATCGAAACGTTGGCGGGGGATGAAACGTTTTGCGGACGAGAGCGGGCCCGGCCCGCACGGCCATGCTCGCGCTGTCACGGGGCRGGCGAAGCGCTTTTCAGGCGGGCGCGCAGTCCTGGGTTGGGGTGTCGGCGTCGCGCACGCGGCGGTGCGGCGGCCAGATGACCTTCACGGCGGCGCTTTCCGCGCGATAGGTGTGGCACGACTCGATCAGCGCCGGCTTAGGCATGAAGCCGACTTCATCGCCAGGCATGCGACCATTGCGCCGGGCACGGTCGAGCGCGAAGCGGCTCTGCACGGCCGTGGTGGCCATCGGGCCAAGCAGGTCGGTCATGTGCGTGCAGCCTTTCACGCCGCCCACGCGCTCCTTGACCATGCGCCGGAAGCCCGCGCGCAGCGCCAGGCCGCGCAGCGCATCGTAGGCCGGTTCCACTTCGGGGCAGCTGCCGGCCGGACCGCTCAGCATGCGGGCGGTGATGTCTTGGATCACGAGGTCCATGTCCACCGTCACCGAGACGTGCATATGGTGGATGGCGCCGCCGGGCGGCACCTGCTTGAACAGCAGGTGCGTGCCGTCGGGCGAGACGTCTTTCAACTCTGCTTCGATGTCGATCACGCCGTCGTCGCGCAGGTAGGCGGTGCAGGTGATCTGCCGCCTATGCAGGGGCTTGCGGGTGGGAAGGGTCATGTGGCTGTATCTCCTGTGCCGGTGTAGTCAATGAGGCGCCCACCGGTGAATGTCTTCGCTTGTCGCTTCTGGCTCTCAGTCAGGCCGGGGCCAGGCGCCCGGCCGCCGTTGCCGCCCCGACTGCATACGTCGGTAGGCGGCCCAGAACAGCACGCGCATCGGAAACCCGAGCCCCCCGTCATCGCCTGCCGGGCGTGTTCGGCAGCCAGTTCAACGTGGACGCCAAGGTCCGCCGCCGACGCGTAGCAGATGATTCGCGCGCGCCGATCGGCACCCTGCATGCGGTCGTCGATCAGATCCCGCAGCGCGTCGGCATAGGTGATTCCGCGCGTGCAGCGCCGGGCGGCTACCTGTAGTTGGCGGCTGACTTGCCGCACCTCGTGGAGCAGGTCCATCAGTGCTTGGGCGGGGGGAGGACGTGGGGCATGGATGGGTGCGGTTCAGCAGCGGATACGAGAAAACGGCACGACCTTTACCGAGTTGACCCCGTGTTTTGTTCCATAGACATCACTATGCGAGCCGGCGCTCGCCATTCTGGCTAGGTTGGCTCCCCATGAATCCTTGGTAGTCTGCCCCGGCAGCAAGAGTACCTGCGCCAAAGGCTTCGACGAATATTAGGCTCGTACGGCCCGCCGTAGCAACGGGACATACGGGGGGCGGGGCCAGATGGTACTTCTGACGGGCCGCCAGCAATAAGGAGGAACACCACGTATGCGTTTCGCTTGCCACATCGTGCTGACCGACACCGAGCGTGCAGAACTCGAGGCRCTCGCTGCGGTAGGTTCGGGAAACGCGCGGCTCGCCCAGCGCGCGCGCATGATTCTGCTGGCTGCCGCAGGATGGCAGAACAAGGACATCGCGGCCGAGGTCGGCGTAGGGCGCATACAAGTGGCGCGCTGGCGCGACCGCTATGCCGTGTCGCGGCTGGCCGGGATCGAACGGGATCTGCCTCGCGGTGCGCCGCCGGTGCGGATGGACGTCGCTCGTCTCGTGGCGCTGGCACGCGATGCCGAGCCCGGAACACTGAGCGCGCGCCAGTTTGCCGCCGAACTGGGCGTTAGCTCGGCCTGCGTGTCGCGCCACTGGCGTGCCAGCGGCCTGCCGGCCCGCCCGGATCGAACCGCCGCTGCCGCGTTACCGTCCGGCACGGCCGATAAACTGCACGCCGCCGAGATCGTCGGCCTCTACCTCGCGGCGCCCGAGCATGCGGTGGCCGTGGCGATGGAGGCGGGCGCTCCCGCCGGAAAACCGACATTTGCCGTAGCCAACCAGCGCAACAGCGCAGCTTTCCGCCGCACGATGGGGGTGTCGTTCCTGACCACGCTGAAGATGCTCGACGCCGCTACCGCGCCTGATTCCGATGCCGGACGCGTCGGCGGCTGGCTGGCCTTCCTGCGCCGGCTGGCGCCGCACGCGCCGCCTGGCCGCCAGTTGCTGATTCTGGCTGACAACCCTCTCTCGCACGAGCATCCCAAGGTACAGGAGGTGCTGGCCGGCCATCGCTGGACCGTGCGCTTCGTGGCGGGCCACGCCGCTTGGCTGCGTGGCGTCCAGGCGTTGCTGCGAGAATCGTCCGGCGGATTGCCGGGAAGCGTCGCGCAGGTGCTTGCGGCGGTAGGACAGCATGAAGCGCGGCGGCCGTTCGACTGGGTGCGCGGGGCTGACGCGGCCCCCCATTGCGAAGTGGATGTGGTCGGCCTGGTAGAGCCGGTCGATGCCGCCGACCTGGCGCCGGCAGGGCACGCATGGCCTATGATCGACCGCGGGCGTGCCCAAGCGCCGATACAGCCATCGCCGCCGCCGCGCGCCACCGCACAGCCAGTCCTTTCGCTGGTATTGCATCCAGCAGTGCCGCGGGTCCGCCCGCGCACGGTGGAAGCCGTGGCCAGCGCAAAGCTGCTGCCGCCGCGTCATGTGCGCAAGCTGCTGCCGCGCGAGCGATTGATGAGCCGGCTGCTGGACGCGCGCCGGCAGCGCTGCGTGGTGATCCAAGGCCAGGCCGGCGCGGGCAAGACAAGCGCGTTGATGGTTTGGCGCAAGGGGCTGATCTCACTGGGCTTCGACGTGAGCTGGCTGGCGCTGGGCGTGGAAGACAACGCGCCCGCACGATTCTTCGAATGCCTGCTGGCCAGCCTGGCCGAGGCGGATCCCGCCATCGCGCGCAACGCGGAAGCTCTGACCGGCACCGGCCAGGACGACAACGCGATCGAACACTGGGTCATTACGCTGGTGCAGACGCTAGACCAGCGCGAGCGCGAGTTGGTTTTGATGATCGATGATCTGCACCACCTCACTGACACACGCATCTTTCGTGCGCTCCAGCGTCTGCTCGACTACGCGCCGCCAAAGCTCCATCTTGCGTTCAGCTCGCGCAGCGCGCTGCCCCTAGCGCTCGAGGCATTGCGCGCTCAACGGCTGCTGACCGAGATCGACATGCACGACCTGCGCTTTACGCCGGAGGAGTCGGCACGCTTTCTGCATGACCAGGTCGGTGCGGTGTCGACGCGCGACGCCGCGGCTCTTCACGCGCTGACCGATGGCTGGGTGGCGGGGCTGCAGCTCTTCGCCGTGGAATTGCGGAAACGGCACGGCGGTGACTATCCGTTCGCACGTGCAAGAGACCCGCACATGTTCGCCGCGTATTTCGAGCGTGAGGTGCTGGGCCTGATGGCATCGGATGACCTCGCCATGCTCACGCGCATGGCCGTCTGCCCTCATTTCCGCGCCAACCTGTGCGCGGAAATGCCGGGCGAGACCGATACCCCGTCGCGCATCGCCGCGCGGCTGGCCCGGCTCGAATCCGACAACCAATTCATCACCCAGGTGGGCAGCGGCGACAGCGAGGCGTGGTATCGGATCCATCCGCTGCTGCGAGAAACGCTGCTGGCGAGGCTGGAGCCCGCGGATAACGGCAGGATTGGCGATCCGGACATTGCCTGCGTCACCACGGAGGCGCGCGCGCTGCATGCCGCCGCCTGGCGCTGGTTCGACCGACGCGGCCAGCTCGGCGACGCCGTCTACCACGCCGTGCGCGCGGGCGAGGCGGCTGCCGCCGCGGCAATGGTGGAATCAAGCGGGCACGACCTGCTCAAGCGCGGCGACCTGACGCAGCTGCTGGCGCTGATGCGCCGGCTGCCCGATGACCAGGTGCAGAGCCGCTTTGGCCTGCTGGCGCTGGTGGCGTTCCTGCGGCTCTACATGCGCGACGTGGACGGGCTGGAACAGAGCCTGGAGCGGCTCGCAGTGCTGTGCGACCGCACCGACACCGTTCACCCCTACGTCGTCTGCCTGCTTCGCGCCGGCCGCGCGGTGCAGCTGGATGATATCGACACGATCATCGGCATACTGCCCGAACTCTGGGCGATCCCGCCCCAGGCAGACGATCTCTGGTGGACCTGCCGCAGCAACGTGCTGTCGTGGTACTTCCTGCTGCGCGGAGAATACAAAGAGGCGCGCCGCCTACAAAGCGATACCGAGCGACGCAGCAATGTGCCGCGCAGCAGCATGTTTGGCCGCTATATCACCGCGATGAGCCTGGCGATGGAGGGCGAGATCCAGCACGCGGCCAAGAGTGCCCGCGTGGTGCTGCGCGAGGCCGAGCGCCGCGGCCCCGCTTTCCTCGGACTGACATGCATGGCCGCCGGTTTGCTGGCCGACATCCTTTATGAACTCAACGACTATGACAGCGCATGCGAGTTGCTAGAGCCGCGCATCGCAATGCTCGAGCGCGTGTCGCTGCCCGATGTGGTACTGCGAGCGTTCACAGTTCTGTCCAGGGCGTACTGGCTCGCCGGGCGGCGGGCGCAGGCCACCGCGTGCCTGGATCGGCTCGAAGCCTACGCCGTGCGCTATCGGATCGACCGCCTGCTGGCGGAGGCGTTGCTGCTGCGTTTGAGCCGGCATCTTCAGCTCGGTGAGACCGAACGTGCCAATGCGGTGCTCCAGCGCGTGCAGCAGCTTGCGCAGCGTTACGCCGGCCAGCCCGGCACGGTAGCCGCCCATGTCGCCCGTATCGCTGCACAGGCCGGGATCGAGATGTTGCTTCATACGCACGACTATGCGAACGCGGCGGCACGCCTCGAAGCTCGGCTCATACTGGAAAGCGAAGCACGGCCCGCCCGGTCCGCCACACTGTGGCTGCAGACGGCGCTGGCACGCCATGCAGCAGGCAATAGCGCAGGTGCGCGCGCTGCATTTGTGCGGGCGCTTCGGACGGGGCACGGTTCGGGGCTGATCCGCACGCTGCTCGACGCGACGGCCGGTGCTGCACCATCGTTCGCGGCACTCATCGGTGAGGGGCTCGACGACCCCGTGCTTGCTTTCTACGCGCGCCGTTTGCCGACGGCTGCCATAACGGCCGCGCCTGCGCCGCCAGGTACCTCGGCGCAGGCGGGGGCCATCGCCATGCTGAGCGAGCGCGAGCGCGAGGTTCTCGGGCTGCTGGCGCAGGCCATGTCGAACAAGAAGATCGCGAGTGTGCTCAACGTGTCGCCCGCAGCGGTGAAATGGCATCTCAAAAACATCTACGTGAAGCTCGGTGTCAACGGCCGGGGTAAGGCTGCAGCGCGGCTGCGCGACCTGGCGCCGTCGCAACCGGGCAGCGCGCTGGCGGTTTGACGTGCGCAACTGCGGCCAGGCCACGTCATGCACGGGAGTGGGGATGGCGCACGTCCCCAGCACTGGATAGTCCCGCTGCAGTTCCCCTTAAGTCCGTTCAAATTTCGCCCTAGCAAATTTCATCATAAGTTCCGCCACCGCCTTCCACCCACGTCGGGGAGTACTCCCCGGCCGGCGGCGCCGCGATGATGGTCGCGCCGATATGCTCCTCCCGCTGCGCGGGGGTGCCGAAATGGTTGATTAAGGGGCCCACGAGCTTCTGCGCGAAATTGTCCTGCGAGGGAGTGCCAGCCAGCGCGCATTCCTCGTCGAACACCAGGCGCTGCTGCACGGTCCAGCCCGGCCCCCCGTGCTCGGACGCCCAGGACGGCGCACCCCAGCCTTGTCTATTGAGGGTGCTCTGCCACGCGACTAGCGTGTCGCGCGGAGAACGTATGCCGTGGTTGCGGCTTGGCGTGTCGGCGGGCAGGTGATCGCGCAGGAACGTGCGTACCTGCTGGCGGAACTGCGTGAGGTTGGGGTCGGCTCGAAAGTCCATTTGCGTTGCTCTCCATCAACCGGCGGCACCGCGAACGCGGCTTGCCGACATGCTGCACCTTAAAGCAAGGCGGCATGAGGTTGCGCCCCCCGCCTTTGGTGGCGATAAGTGTCGCCAGGTGCGCGCCGCTGTGGCGATACATTCGTCGCGCTCCATAAGTCCCTTCGGGTTGCATTGCATCCCCTCACGTCGGGTGGGACCGTTGGGCTGCGCGTGCGTGGAGACTGTCTGCCCAGCACGTGCAGGACGTTTCCCATCCACCGAAGGATCCTCAATGCCAACCTTGCAATATCCGCTGCGCCATTCCGTACTGACCGTCCTCGACGGGATCGCGGAGTTCACGCACCAGCGCCCCGGGGCGCGCAACGCGCTGTCGCTGGAGATGCGGCAGGACTATGCCGACATGCTCGATATCGTTGAAAACGAGTGCAGCATTCGTGCGCTGATCCTTACCGGTTCGGGCGGCAGCTTTTGCGCTGGCGGCGACCTGAAGTCCGTCGCGGCGCTGATTGACGACCCCGACCCTGCGGCACGCGCCCCCGAGGTGACGCGCCACCGCGTGGCCGCTACCCATGCTTGGTTACGGCGGCTGCACCAGCTTGGCGTGCCGGTCATTGCCGCCGTCGATGGCCCTGCGGCAGGCGCTGGCTGCTCGCTGGTGCTGGCAGCCGATTTCGTGCTCGCCTCGGAGCGGGCGTCGTTCTCGATGGCGTTCGTGAAAGTCGGACTGATACCGGACATGGGTGCGCTCTACGCGCTGCCACGCATCGTCGGGATGAGCAAGGCAAAGGAACTGATGCTGACCGGTCGCCGCGTGGACGCCCAGGAGGCCCGGCAACTTGGCATCGTGCACGACATCTACACCGCCGATGCGCTGCCCGAAGCCGCGCGCCGGTTTGCGGCGCGCTTCCTCAACGGCCCTCGTGAAGCCATGGCGCTGACCAAGCGCGCTGCAAACGCGACGTTCGAGACGCCTTACGACACGATGTTCGAGATCGAGGCACAGGCCCAGGCGCTAGCCGCCGCGGCGCCGCACTACGGGGAAGCGGTGCGCGGCTTCCTGCGCGGTGAAGCGCCGAAGTATGACTGGGATCGTGAAGTCCGGCGTAACCCGGCGTGACTGGATTTTTTCAATCCGCGCATGCGTGGAGGACGCTAGCGCGGCGCATCAGGTCGCCCCAACCACTGGGGCGACGCCACCAAGCAAAGGGAGAAGGGGAGAAAATGAAGAAATCACAACTCGCGCGCGCGTCGTTGGCGGCGCTGGGCACCATGGCTGCTGGTGTCGTCCATGCGCAGACCAACGTCACGCTGTATGGCGTGATCGACGGCAGTATCGAATACGTCAACCGCGTGGGCACCGCACCCGCGAACCTGGCCACGACGGGCACGGCCACCGCGCCGGTGGGCAAGCGTTTCGACATGCCGCGCGCGGGCGGCCTGTCAGCGTCGCGCTGGGGCCTGCGTGGGACGGAAGACCTGGGGCAGGGGTGGTCGGCGCTGTTCAACCTGGAGTCGGGGTTCGACTGGGACTCAGGCAACCTGACCACCGCGCCGTTGTTCAACCGGACGGCCATCGTGGGGCTAGGCAACAAGGATCATGGCCGGCTTACGTTCGGCCGTCAGTACACGTCGATGACCGACGCGCTGATTGTCTTCGCGCCATTGCGCTTTGCGGCCAGCTATGAACCGGGGGTATGGTGGCTGGGCCTGAACTACCGCCAGTCGAACATGGCCAAGTACAGCGGCAAGTTCGGCGGCGTGCAAGTGGGAGCGCACTATTCGTTCGGCACGGCATCATCGTTGCAGGCAGCCGGAACGGGGCAGCCCCTGGGCCCGGGAGAAGCGCCCGGCAATATCAAGGACAACAGCGCATGGGGCGCGGCGGTCTCGTACGAGGGCGGTGGCTTTGCCGTGGGCGTGGGGTACGACCAGTGGAATCCCGCGCCGGCCGCGACGCCTGGCAACACGGGCCGCGAGCGCAAGACCGGCGTGGCCGCGRGCTACACGACGGGCCGGCTCAAGATCAGCGGCGGCTACCGCTATCGCGATAGCCAGTTCAGCAACGACGCCACGCTGATCCGCGACGACTTCTGGTTCGCCGGCGTCAACTATAACGTGACTGCGGCATTGGGCGCGCAGCTCGGCTACTACTACTCGAACATCAAGCAGTACCGTCCGACGCCAGCGGGGGTGGCGACCAATCCTGCCAATCCGCAGCAGGTTTCGCTCGTGCTCGACTACTCGCTCAGCAAGCGGACCGACGTGTACCTCGCCAGCAGCTACGTCCATAACGGCAGCCTGATCAACGACGGCCCCTTCACCGGCTACCTGTTCAACTATCCGCAAGCACCGGGACAGAAGAACATGGTCGGTGTGACCGCGGGCGTGCGGCATATCTTCTGATTGCAGGTCCGGTAGGACGATAGGAGCGCCGCCGACCCGAAACGGGTGGGCGGCGCTGTTGCCTCGTCACTCCGGCTGGATGCCAGTCAGCGCGATCATACGCTTCCACATCTGCTGGTCCGCGACGATGGTCTTGCGCAGCGCCGCGCCGTCGGCGGGATAGGCTGCGCTGCCGCGTGCGTGGTAGTGCGCCACCGCCTCAGGCGTACCGATGAACTCCAGCGCCAGCCTGGCCAGCTTGTCGACGATCGGCTGCGGCGTGCCGGCTGGCGCGAAGAGGCCGGTCCAGGTATTCAACGGTTGCCGCTCAAGGCCCAGTTCGGCCAGCGTCGGTACGTCCTTTAGCGGCGATAGGCGGGATGGGCCGGTGACGGCCAGCGCACGGAGCTTGCCGCTCTGCACGTGCGGAATGATGGCGGACGCCTCGACCGCCGCGTAGTCCACCACGCCGGCCATCACGTCCGTCATCAACGCGTTCGAGGCCTTGTAAGGCACGCTTGCCGCGTCGATCTTCGCGGCTTCATTGAAGGCATAGGCGATGACGCGATAGCCGTTGCTCGAGGTGGCGCAGTTTAGCTTGCCGGGATTCGCCTGCGCGCTCGCCACGAGTTCCTTCACCGAGCGATAGGGCGAGTTGCCCGGAACGATGATGGCGATCGGCAGCACCGACAGCCGCGCCACGGGCACAAAGTCCTTCATCGGGTCATAGGGCAGCTTGCGGAACAGGTATGGGTTGGCCGCCATGGCGCCGGAGCCCGCGAGCAGTACGGTGTAGCCATCCGGGGCAGCCTTCGCCACCAAGTCGGTTGCCACGACCATGTTGCCGCCAGGCCGGTTCTCGACTACGAAGCTCCGCCCGAGCTTGTCCGTGAGGTACTTAGCCAGCAGGCGCGTGTAGTCGTCGACGCCGGTGCCTGCGCTGCTGACCGAGACGATCCTGACGGGCCGCTCGGGATACTCGCCGGCATGGACCGGTGTTGCGATGGCGAATCCCGCCAGCCAGGGGCACAGCAGCCTCATCATGCGGGGCTTGAAACTGGGCATAAGTGGTCTCCTTTTATTGAATCGGTGCCGCCGTACAACGCGGGCCGCGTGCATCGGCATGGCGCACGTCCGGCATGATTGCCCCGCACGCGGGCAGGCGATACACCCCGACAAGGGTGGGTTGGACGGCGCATATCCAGCAGATGAAACGGTGCGTGGCAGGTAGTACCGCTTCACACCACCGACAGACCGATACCCCGATACAGCCCGTGTATGGCGCGACATATCAAAAGTATTTTTTCGCCTTCCCGCTGTTCTGTACGATGGCCGCATACGAACGGAGGAGACATCATGAAGGACGTGACGCCATCGCACCTGCGGAGCCGGCCATGAGCGGCCCATTGCAGGGCATCCGGATCGTCGACATGACGACGGTTCTGATGGGACCTTACGCCACGCAGATCCTTGGCGACCTGGGCGCGGATGTGATCAAGGTAGAACCGCCCGCGGGCGATACCGTGCGCGACGTCGGGCCCCGGCGAAACGACGGTATGGCGGGGATTTTCCTGCACGCGAACCGCAGCAAGCGCAGCATCGTGCTGGACCTGAAGCAGCCAGCCGGGCGCGAGGCGCTATTGCGGCTCGCGGCCGATGCCGACGTGCTGATCTACAACGTGCGCCCCCAGGCCATGGCACGGCTGAACCTCGGCTATGAAGACATCGCGAAGATCAATCCGCGCATCCTCTACGTGGGCGTCTACGGCTACGGACAGGGCGGCCCCTACGCGGCCAAATCGGCCTACGACGACCTGATCCAGGGCGCAGTCGCCATCCCGTCGCTGGCCAAGGCCGCTGGCGCCGATTTGCCGCGCTACGCGCCCAGTGCGATGGCAGATCGCATCGTCGGCCTGGCCGCTGCCAACGCGGTCAGTGCCGGCCTGCTGTATCGCGAGCGCACCGGCGAGGGCCAGCGCGTAGACGTGCCGATGTTCGAGACCATGGCGCAGTTCGTACTAGGTGACCACATGGGTGGCATGACGTTCGAGCCGCCGATCGGCCCGAGCGGCTATGCCCGCATCCTGGACCACAATCGGCGCCCGCTCAGCACCAAGGACGGCTACCTGTGCGTGCTGTTTTACAACGACAAGCAATGGCGCCAGTTCTTCGCGCTGGTCGGACAGCCGGACCTGATGGACAGCGACCCGCGCTTCGCCACGATCGGCGAGCGCACCAAGCATATCGATGCGCTGTACCGCATGGTGGCGGAGGTGATGCCTACCCGCACGACCGCGGAATGGATCGCAGTACTCGAAGCCGCCGACATGCCAGTGATGCAACTGCACACGATCGACTCGCTGCTGGCCGACCCGCATCTCGATGCGGTAGGCTTCTTCGAAGTGGTTGAACACCCGACCGAAGGTGCCATCCACTCGATGGCTGTGCCAAGCACGTGGTCGAAGTCATCGCCCGAGATCACGCGCCAGGCGCCGCGCCTCGGCGAGCACAGCGCCGAGGTGCTGGCCGAAGCAGGCTACAGCACCAAAGACATCAGCAAGCTGGCTGCGTCCGGCGCTACCGTGCTGGCGCCATCGCGCCAGTAACGACAATCCGCTACCAGGAGCATTCCCTTGACCACGAGCCTCGAGTCATTGCCACTCGTCGCCCTCCCTCCCGAGGATGAGGCGCTGCGCGGCCCGATCCGCGCTTTCCTGCAACAGGCGCTGGCCGATACGCCCACGCACGTGCGTGCCCGCACATGGATGGGCTATGACGCGGAATTCAGCCGCGCGCTTGCCGAGCGGCGCTGGCTTGGCCTGTCGCTGCCGAAGGAGTATGGCGGCGCGGGTCGCAGCGCCTTTGCGCGCTTCGTGCTGGTGGAGGAACTGATCGCCGCCGGTGCGCCCGTGTCGGCCCACTGGTTCGCGGAACGCCAGACCGCGCCGCTGATCCTGAAGTTCGGGACGCCGGCGCAGCGCGAGTATTTCGTGCCCCGCATGGTGCGCGGCGAGATGTTCATGTGCATCGGCATGAGCGAGCCGGACACGGGATCGGATCTGTCGAGCGTGCGAACGCGCGCGGTGCGCACCGAGACCGGCTGGCGGCTCAACGGCCGCAAGATCTGGACGACCAACGCACACCGCACCCACTACATGTGCGCACTGGTGCGTACGTCAGGCCAGCATGGCGACCGCCACAAGGGTCTGTCGCAGGTGCTGATCGACCTGAGCCTGCCCGGTATCAGCTATCGCCCGATCGAGGACATGGCCGGCGACGCGCACTTCTGCGAAGTGGTATTCGAGGATGTGGACCTGCCCGCCGATGCGGTGGTCGGCGAGGAAGGATCGGGCTGGAAGCAGGTGACCGCCGAACTAGCCTTCGAACGCAGCGGCCCGGAGCGCATCCTGACCAGCCAGCTCGTGGCCGAAACGTGGCTGGCGGAGGTGCGGGCCTGCGGGCTGCCGGTGCCCGATGCCGTCAAGGCGATCGCCGGACGCATTGCCGGGCGGCTTGCCGTGCTGCGCGCCATGTCGCTCGCCGTGGCCGACCTGCTCGACAAGGGCGGGAACCCCGAGACTGACGCGGCTTACGTGAAGGATCTCGGCACCGAGTTCGAGCAGACCGTGCCGGCCTGGATCGCCGAGGCCATGGAAGGGATGCCCGAATTCGACCCGTCGGAGCCGCTGCAGCGCGCGCTGGCCTACGTCACGCAGCTGTCCCCAAGCTTCTCCCTGCGGGGCGGCACGCGGCAGATCATGCGCGGCATCATTGCCCGCGCGCTCGGACTTCGTTGACGCAATATAGACACACGCCATGACTGATTCCCTTCTGGAAGGCTTCGAGCGCGCGCTCGCCAACCTGTGCGCCGACGACGCGGTGCGCCGCAGCGAGTCCAGCGCAGACGGTGCCGCTGCGCGTCAGTGGTCCGCCATTGACGCCCTCGGTTACACCGACGCACTGGTTCCCGCCGAACTCGATGGCGCGGGCTTGTCGCTGGCCGACGCGTTCCCGCTGTTCCTCGCCGCCGGCCGTTCTGGCCTGAGCCATCCGTTCGCCGAGACCGCCATCGCGCGTGCCATGCTCGCAAAGGCGGGCCGCAGGAGCGAGGGCGAGTGCATCGCCATCGCACCGTGCTCGGGCGCGACGCAGATCACGTGCCGCAATGTGCCGGGCGCGGCGTTGGCTGAACTCGTGCTGACAGTGTGGCGCGGAGAATGGTTGCTGCTGCCAGTGGTGGCCGCCACCCATGTGCCCGGCATTTATCGGCCGCATGCGTCGGCTTCGCTGCAATGGCAGTCGGCCGATGCCGCGATATTCCGCTTCAGCGATGGCGAGCCCGACATCCTGGCGCTTTGCAACGCGGCCCACGCCGCAGGCATGGCCGGTGCGATGCAGCGCGTGCTGGCGATGAGCGTCACGTATGTTAACGACCGCCAGCAGTTCGGCCGGGCCATCGGCCAGTTCCAGGCCGTGCAGCAGGAACTGAGCGTGATGGCCGAACAGGCCAGCTCGGCCGTGTTCGCGGCGCGCATTGGCTGTGCCGCGGACGGCTACGTGCCTGACCCGCTGCGCGCAGCCGCCGCCAAACTGCGCGCCTGCGAGGCCGGCCAGCGTGTGGCGGCGATCGCGCATGCGGTACACGGCGCCATCGGCATTACCGAGGAATTGGCGCTCGGGCTGTTCACGCGCCGCCTGCACGAGTGGCGCAGCGTGGCAGGTAGCGAGACGTACTGCGCCACGTTGCTTGGCGAGGCGGTGTTCGCGCAGGACGCGGCATCGGGCCACGCCATCCTTGACTTCGCCCGCACACAGCTGGCCGTCCCCGCCTGACCTTCGGCGTCGGTCCAGCCCCATTCTCCAGCTTGTAGGCACAGAGACTTTCATGCAGAACAACAACGAATCCATTGTCATCGTGGGCGCCAGGCGCACCCCGATTGGCGCATTCAACGGCGCGCTGTCATCGTGCAGCGCGCCCGAACTGGGCGCGGTCGCCATTGGCGCGGCCGCCATTGGCGCGGCCGTGGGACAGGCCGGCGTCGCCCCTGCTTCGGTCGATGAAGCGATCATGGGCCTGTGCCTGTTCGCCGGCGTGGGCCAGGCACCGGCGCGGCAGGCCGTGCTGCGCGCCGGGTTGCCTACCACCACACCCGCCACCACCATCAGCAAGATGTGCGGCTCAGGCATGAAAGCGGTCATGCTTGCGCATGATCTGCTACTGGCCGGCACCTGCAACGTGGCGGTGGCAGGGGGTATGGAGTCGATGACCAATGCGCCCCATATCGTGCCGCGCGGCCGCCAGGGCTACCGGCTCGGCCATGGCCAGTTGCTCGACCACATGTACCGCGACGGCCTGGAAGACGCCTATGAAGGGCACCTGATGGGCTACTACGCCGACCTGGCCGCCGAGGCGCACAACATTGGCCGCGAGGCACAGGACGCGTACGCGCGCGAAAGCCTGCTGCGCGCCCAGGCGTCGGTGGCGGAAGGCCGCTTCCGTGATGAGATCGCCCCTGTGCCGCTGAAACGCGGTGCCGAATTCGCTGAGGACGAAACGCCGGGCCAATGCGACGCCGACAAGCTGCCGAAGCTCAGGGCCGTGTTCCGCGACGGCGGCACGGTCACGCCGGGCAATGCTTCTTCGATCTCCGACGGCGCGGCGGCGCTGGTGCTGATGCGCGAGAGCGATGCGGTACGGCAGCGCCTGAAGCCGCTGGCGCGCATCGTTGCCCATGCCACGCGTGCCAACCCGCCGCAACAGTTTGCCGAAGCACCGGTGCATGCGTCGCGCCGCGTGCTCGACAAGGCCGGCTGGACCACGCAGGACGTGGACCTGTACGAAATCAACGAAGCATTCGCCGTGGTATCGATGATCGCGATGGCGCAGCTCGGCATCAGCCCCGAGCGGCTCAACGTCAATGGCGGCGCCTGCGCGCTGGGCCATCCGGTGGGAGCCTCCGGGGCGCGGCTGCTGGTGACGCTCATCCATGCGCTGCAGCAGCGCGGCATGAAGCGGGGCCTTGCCAGCCTCTGCCTGGGCGGCGGCGAAGCCGTGGCCATGGGACTCGAACTTTGCTGACGGAGACCGCGATGTGCCTGCAAACCCGCATCGATGGTCCCGTCGGCTGGCTGACGATGGACCGCCCAGCCGCCATGAACAGCCTGAACCGCGCGACGGCTGGAGCGATGGCCGCGCAGCTTGACGCCTGGCGCGACGACCCCGCTATCCGCGTGGTGGTCCTGACAGGCAATGGCAGGGCGTTCTGCGCCGGCGCGGATCTCAAGGAAGTGGCCGAGCCCGGCACCACGGGCGAGCCCGATTTCCTGGACGTTGTTGTACGCTTCATCGATACGCTGCGCGCGTTTCCCAAACCTGTCATCGCCGCCGTGAACGGCCTGGCGCTGGCAGGCGGACTCGAAACCGTGATGGCGTGCGATCTCGTGCTTGCTGCCGAAAGCGCGAAGCTCGGGGACGCCCATGCCAACTTCGGCGTATTTCCAGGCGCCGGTGGGGCCGCGGTGTTGTCGCGCAAGCTGCCGCCTAACGTGGCGCGATGGTTGCTGTACACCGGCGAGAGCTTTACCGCCGCGCAGATGGAGCGTTTCGGGCTGGTCAATGAGGTGGTGCCCGACGCCGTACTTCAGACGCGCGCCCAGGCATTGGCACAAGCGCTGGCCGCGAAAAGCCCACTGGTGCTGGCGCGCATGAAGCGGGTGGTGGCTGAGGCCGCCGACAAGACGCTGGGCGACGCACTGCGGCACGAGCTGCTCGAACTGCGCAACCACCAGCGTTCCCACGATATGCGCGAGGGCCTGCAGGCCTTCACAGAGAAGCGCCAACCGGTTTTTCAGGGGCGTTAGAGCGCAGCGGCGCGCGTTTCGGGACGATCATGCGGCCGACTGCGCCACGGCCTCCGCCAACGCCACAAAATTGCGCGCTGTGGGGACGCTGGTATCGCGCATCGTTGCCAGCGCAAGCCCGAAGCTGAGCTTTTCGGGTATGCCGGTCAGCGCAATCAACCGCGTGCCGCCTCCGGCGTAGCCGGCCGCAGTGGCCGGCACCAGCGCCACGCCCAGCCCGCTCTCCACCAGCGCCAGCAGCGTCTGTACCTGGACCGCCTGCTGCACGATGGGTGGACGGATGCCGGCCTGGTGAAACGCCGACATCGTCATCGCGTGCATCGCCGGCACGCGCGATTCCGAGTACACGATGAACGGCGTGTTGCCGAGTTCAGACAGGTCCACGGTCGTACGGTCGGCAAGGGCTGAGTCGGTGCTGACAGCCAGCACGAGCGGATCGGCGCGCAGGAACGTGATCTGCGCCCGCGTCTGCGCCAGCACCGGATAACGCACGAGCGCCACATCGAGCGAATGGTCCTCGATGGCGCGCAGCAGGTCGGCCGTGGTCGATTCCTCGATGGTCAGCTCCACGTGCGGATAGCGCAGCCGGAACGCGCGGATCAACTGCGGCATGACCGAATACACCGACGAGCCTACGAAGCCCACCCTGAGCGTGCCTTGCTCGCCACGCTCGCCCTCGCGCGCAGCCCGGCGGATTTCGTCGGCGAAGAACAGCGTGCTGCGCATCAGGGGCAGCACGAGTTCGCCCACCGAGGTCAGCGAGAGGCCCGACGGTTGCCGGTCGAACAGCGTCACGCCGAGCTCATCCTCGAGCTTGCGGATGGCAGTGGAGAGCGGGGGCTGCGCCATGTGCAGCCGTTCGGCGGCGCGGTGGAAGTTCAGCGTCTCGCTTAGCACCAGGGCCTGTTTCATTTGACGAAGATCCATGTTCATTCCCTTTGAGTATCGGCGAAGTGTGGTGGAAATCTACATTGGTGCACCGCGCATGACAATCGGGACAATCATTGGCGTGGCGCGCCCCGGAACGCAACGGAGCCGGCATACTGCCGGCTCCTGGCCCTGCCCTGGAGAGGATCGATGTGGCCTACTTCGGCTGCATCCGGATCGCGCCGTCGAGCCGGATCACTTCGCCGTTCAGCATCGTGTTGCCGATGATCGCTTCGACCAGACGGGCATACTCGGCCGGCCTGCCCAGGCGCGACGGGAACGGCACCATCCGGCCCAGCGCGTCGCGCACGAGTTCGGGCAAGCCAAGCAGCATGGGCGTCTCGAACAGGCCCGGCGCGATGGTCATGCACCGCACGCCGTCGCGCGCCAGGTCACGCGCCACGGCCAGCGTCATGGCGGCGACACCACCCTTGGACGCCGCATATGCCGCTTGGCCAACTTGCCCCTCGAACGCGGCCACCGATGCGGTGTTGATGATCAGGCCGCGTTCGCCATTGGCGTCGGGTTCGTTCTGCACCATGCTGGCCGCCGCCACGCGCGTCATGTTGAACGTGCCGATCAGGTTGATCCGCACGGTCCGCTCGAACAGGTCGAGCGGATGCGGGCCATCCTTGCCCACGGTCTTGCAGGCCGGTGCCACGCCGGCGCAGTTCACGAGTCCGGCAAGCCGGCCGATGGCGGTGGCCGCGCGTACAGCCGCATCGGCATCGGCTCCGCTGGACACGTCGCAACGCACGAAGCGCCCGTCCAGTTCAGCGGCCAGTGCTTCGCCGGCCTCGTTAATGTCGGCAATGACCACTCTTGCGCCGGCCGCAGCCAGCATGCGCGCGGTTGCTTCGCCCAGGCCGGATGCGCCGCCGGAGATCAGGAATACATTATCGAGAATGTCCATGTTGTCCCTTTGTCCCTCTCTCCCCTTATCCGCGGATCCGTGCCAGCACGCCGTCGAGCGCCGCGTTGTGCTCGGCGGTGTGATGGGCTAGCGCCTGGAAGCCGGCTGACATTTCGAGGATCGTGTCGAGACGCGCGTGCTGCGCCTCCTTGAGCAACCGCTTGCACATGCGCAGCGCGTGGCCCGGATTGGCCGCGATTCGGTGCGCCAGCTCCAGGGCCGTGGGCAGCAACGCGTCGTGCGGCACCACGCGGGACACCAGCCCGTACTCCAGCGCCTGCTTCGCGTCGATCGTGTCGCCGGTGAAGCAAAGTTCCGCCGCACGCGACGCACCCACGACGCGGGGCAACAGCCATGCGCCTCCATCGCCCGGTATCAGTCCCAGTTTCACGAACGTGGCCGCGAAGCTAGCCTGCTCCGATGCGATGCGGATATCGCAGGTGCAGGCCAGGTCGTTGCCGGCACCGAGCGCCGGACCGTTGATGGCGGCTATGACCGGGATTTCGAGATTGGCTAGCGCCAGCGGCAGGCGCTGGATGCCTTCGCGGTAGGCGTAGCGCGCCATCACGGGCTCGCCGCTCTCGTTGCCGAACTTTGCGCGCAGCGTCTTGAGGTTGCCGCCCGAGGAAAACGCCGCGCCGGCGCCGGTCAGGACCACCACACGCACGCTGTGATCGCGGTTGAAGGCATCGCACATGGCGACCAGAGCGTCTACGGCGTCGTCGTCGGACACTGCGTTGCGCGTCTCGGGACGGTTCATCGTGACGATGGCCACGGGACCGTCACGGCGGATATCGAGGAAATTGCTCATGGATAGTGAAGATAGTGAAAAATGATGAGATGCTGTCCGGTCAGCGCGCAGCTTGCTCGGTCAGCGCGCGGATGCCTGCGATGCGCTCCGGAGGCAGCCAGCCCGCCAGCGTTTGCGCGTAGTCGCGTACGTCGGCGGCGCGCGGCTGTGTCGGGCGGGCGGATGGCGTGCGGCTGAACCGTGGCGCCGGCGCGGGCTGCGTGACGCCGTCGATGTCGACGAACGTCTGCCGGGCCCGCAGGTGAGGGTGGTGCGGCGCCTCGGTGAAATCGAGTACCGGGGCCACGCAGGCGTCGGTGCCTTCGAGCAGTGCGGTCCATTCGTCGCGCGTGCGCGTGAGGAAGATCGCGGCCAACCGGTCGGTTGCATCCGGCCAATTGCGCGGGTCCAGTTGCTCGCCGAGGCTGTCGGGATCGATGCCAATGCGGGCCAGCAGATCCCGATAGAAGCGCGTCTCGATCGGCCCTACCGAGATCCAGCCGCCGCCCTTGCACGCGTAGACGTTGTAGTAGTGCGCGCCGGAGTCGAGCACGTTGGTACCGCGCTCTGCGTTCCATATGCCGGCGGCCGACAGCCCGAAGAAGACGCTGCTCAACGCCGCCGTGCCATCGACAATCGCCGCATCGACGACCTGGCCCTTACCCGATTTGCTCGCCTCGAACAGTGCAGCGAGCACGCCAGCGACGAGGAACATGCCGCCACCCGCGAAATCGCCGAGGTAGGCCGGCGGAATCGAAGGCGGCTGCCCGCGTCGGCCGATGGCGTTCAAGGCGCCGGTGAGCGCGATGTAGTTGATATCGTGCCCCGCGCTGGACGCAAGCGGGCCCGTCTGGCCCCAGCCCGTGACCCGGCCATAGACGAGCCGCGGGTTGCGCGCGTGGCAAGCCTCGGGTCCGAGGCCGAGCCGCTCCATGACGCCGGGCCGGAAGCCCTCGATCAGCATGTCGGCCGATGCCACGAGGTCCAGCACGGCCTGCACAGCAAGTGGTTCCTTCAGGTCGAGCGCAATCGCCTTGCGCCCACGCAGCATCAGGTCGTAGCGGCGCTCACGCTTGACGCCAAGATCGGTTTCGCCTGGCCGCTCGATGCGCAGCACCTCGGCACCCATGTCGGCCAGCATCATGCCGGCCAGCGGGGCGGGACCGATGCCGGCCATTTCGATAACCCTGACACCTGCCAGCGGGCCACGTTGCGGCGCTTGTTGTTCCGTGTGCATAGAATCTCAATTGGTCCGATGGGTTATTCAATCTGGATGGCGGCATGCTTGACGATGTCGCGCGTTCGCTCAATTTCGGCCAGCTGGAACTGGCGGAAGTGTTGGGGCCCGCCGAGATAAACCTCCCCGCCCAGGCCCGTGATGAACTTCACGCTGTCGGGCTGCTGCATGGCTTCACGTACGGCGGCGGACAGCACGTTAACGATCTGCGCGGGCACCTTGGACGGCGCAAAGATGCCGGTCCATGCCRCCACATCGAAGCCCGGCGCACCGCTTTCGGCAACGGTAGGAACCTGCGGAAGATCCTTGAGCCGTTGCGGGGCGGTCACGGCGAGCGGGCGGACACGGCCCGCGCGAATCAGCGGTAACACCGCGCTGATCTCGCCGATCGCGTAGTCGACGTTGCCAGCGGCGACGTCGGTCATGGCCGGCGCCGTGCCCTTGTAAGCGATGGGATTCGCGCGCACATGGAAGCGCTCGTTCAGCAGTTCGGTATAGATCTGGTAGGTGGGACTACCCGCCGCGTAGTTGAGTTTGCCCGGCGCGGTGCGCAGGGCGCCGATGAGCCCCCCAAGCGCCTTGTACGGCGAATTCGCCGGCACGACGACGACCATGGCAAAGCGCGCGAGGCGCTCCACGGGCGCAAAGCCGTTGACGGGATCGTAGGGCGGGTTAGTGAACAGCACGGCGTTGGTTACCATCGTCGAGTTGCTGCCGACGAAGAGCGTGTAGCCATCAGGCGCGGCGTCGGCGACGGCGCGGGCGCCGATGAAGCCGTTCCCGCCGGGGCGGTTCTCCACCACGAACGGCTGGCCCAGCTTTGCAGCGAGCTTCTGGGCAATGAAGCGCGCCGTGGAATCCGCGCCGCTGCCGGGCGGCAACGACACCACGAGCTTGACTGGCCTTGCCGGGTAATCGGGCTGCGCACCGGCCGGCAGGGCGAATAGCCCGAGCGCGGCCAGCATGAGGCGTCGCCTCACGGCGTCAGTTGCCATGTTGTCTCCTTGTTTTCGTGCCGGTGGCCCAAAAGGTTTGGCATCCGGATGGACTCGGATGTTACTGATTGCGATGCCTCTGGAAAAATACTTTCGATATGTCAGCCGATACGTCCGCTGTATCGGCGACGGCCCCATTCGGTAGCCGTCTCACTCGATAGGAGGCGGGCCTCGGCGTAGTGCAATATTGTTGCGCCAGCGGTAGCACAGGCGGCAATGGAAACTKGCGTCGCGACACGGCCCGTAGTCAATAGCGAACACGATCCGCGCTACAAAGACTTCTGAAAGTCGTATTACCGGCTCATGGCTCGCAGAGGCATCAGCGAGAAAATGGCGAAGTTGGAGGTGCGGCGTCGCACACCATTGAAGGAGACCGCGCCAAAACGGGTGCAGACGACCGGACCTCTACTGAGAGGCCAATGAGACACCTACAATGCGCACATGGCTTCCGATCCCGGGCCGGCGACCTCCGTCCTTCAACTTCGAATTGCTCTGCGCGGCCTGAGCCCGCCGGTTTGGCGACGCGTCCTCGTTCCCGAGCACTTGACGCTCGGGCAATTGCACCCTGTCATCCAGGTAGTCATGGGCTGGGCCGACCAACATCTGCACCCGTTCAGCATTCGTGGCAGGCGTTACGGCGAAGCTCATGAGGGCGTCTTGCAGTTCTCCACCGTGGCAAACGAGCTACCGCTGACCGCGTTTCATCTCCGCGAACACGAAGGCTTCGCCTATGTGTATGACTTCAACGCGTGGTGGCGTCACGAGATACGGATGGAGCGGCGTATGTTGCGGCAACATCCTGGCCGACTTCCCCGTTGCGTGGCGGGTTATGGGCCATGCCCGCCAGAGGACATTGGCGGGATCGAGAGGTATCTGGAGGCCAGCGACGAACGCGGTGAGTATGAGTTCCTCGATTGGATTGAGTCGCTGCGCGAGGATCCAATCGTGCTGGAAGACTTACGCGATGAGGTCGGCCAGTGGCTGACTTGACTGGACCGCCGCTTCGACCGCCAAATTTTCCATGATCGGTTGCGACGGCTCCAGGCGTAGACTGGTCGCCGCAGCTTCCACGGGAGGAGGGCGGCCATGCGTATCAGCTTGCAACTCGTAGTGCACGATGAGGGAGGCGAGCCAGCCACCATCACCGAAATAGTCCAGTTCGAGAGAGGCGGCCTTGATGTGGGCTCGCTGGGCCTCCATCTGGACGAGGCGAAATTTTTGCTGGGTCGGCTGCAGCGCACGATGGTCGCGGCACAGGTTGCCGAGGCAGTTGCCCGGACCAGCGTTTGTCCCACGTGCGGGGCGCAGCTGCCTTGCAAGGGCCACCATCACTTGGTCTTCTGTAGTGCGTTCGGGCGATTGTCGATTGACAGTCCCAGGCTGTACCCCTGTCGGCGGTGCAAGGGCGACGCAGCTAGCTTTTCTGCTATGAGAAGGTGTGCAACCCGGTCAACCGGTTACCTTCCTGTCGGACGGCGGAGAGACGGTACGGTTTGCACAGCTCGGCTTTGGTGACCGCGGCGAGTACGTTCTCGACTGGTTCCACATCGCTATGCGGATCCAGAACCTCGAACAGATGATCAAGGGCCGGCCGGCACACTGCGATGGCCCCAGCAATACCGCATTGATCAAGACGCTGCATGGCGCCAAGTGGCACCTGTGGCACGGCTGCCCCTATCCGGCGTTGCGCCGACTCGAAATCCTGGGCTCGGTTCTGGACGCCGAGGCTAGCCCTGAGGAGGCCAAACTCCTTGGCAAGCTCGAGGAGTTCATTGTCTACCTCGACCGCTTAGTCAGCCCCCGTTTTGGCGCGGTCTCCGTTACACCAGCGATCCGCCGGAACAATGTTGAGGCCCCACGGTCTTTGAGACGACAACGCAGGATCCTGTTCTGCAGCTTCCTCAAATCTGTGCACCTAAAATGAAGTCGATCGAAATCGAGCGCGCCGAAGCGATTACCTGGATCCGCATCCAGATGGCCCAGCACGGCCTGACCCTGGCTCACCCGCAGGCCGGCGGCTGTTTTGCCGAGCCGCCACCGGCGACGTTGCCTGGGACGGTGCGCTATCGCAACGCGCACGGGCAGGGCTGGGACGGCTGCGGCGCCATGCCGGACTGGCTGCAGCGGGCGATCCACGCCGGGCAGACGGTGGAACATTTTCGGATAGTTGCGACAAGGGAATAGTTGAGCGCGCCATGGTGGGACCCGCCTCCGCCCCCTGATTACATGGATGACCCGCTCATGTCGTGTACCACCTATATCCAGAGGAATGACACATAGTCTGGAAAAAGTGGGTTAAGCACGACTTCGCGTCAGGGTTAGGCGCCCAGCAGGGTTCTTGGCTGGTTTGGTAATGCGCTCCGGCTAGGACGTCTTTGTCGTCTTGGCCGGGCTTGGCGTGATCGCGAGCGGAGCGAGGTCAGTCTGGCGAAACTTGAGAAATTCCTTGACCATCTATCTACAGGTAGATAAGATTCAAGTCATGGAATCTGCTGCACCGCAGGCAACAAACAAAGGCCGCGCAATGTGGAGATCTCACAAGCAGTAAATGTGACATCACCGGCATGCGCTGTTTTTTTACCCTGCACGCCTATCTATTAGTAGATAACCACCAAAGAGACTTACGTCTTAACAAGCAGTTCCGGTCTTCGCGGCCTGTGCAGACCTCGGACCTCAGCTAAACGAATTGGAGAACTTCATGAACACCAAGCTCATCGCCAAGTCGCTGATCACCGTCGCCGCTCTTGCCGCTGCCTTCGTCGCAGGTGGTGCCCAGGCATCCGGCCCCAAGGACAGTGCCTTCAGCGGCGACCGCTACGGCTACAACTTCCGCGTCAACGACAGCCGGAGCGCGTTCACCGACGGCGCCCGCGCCGGTAAGTTCGACCCGTTCACCGAAGGCGCCCGCGTCGGCAAGGCCGATCCGTACAGCGACGGTGCGCGCATCGTAGCCGGCCTGGATCGCACCGGCGTGTCGTCTTCGCCCGCCCGCAGCCGCGACATCTACAGCGACGGCGCTCGCACCGGCAAGTTCGACCCGTTCACCGAAGGTGCCCGCGTCGGCGAGGCCGACCCGTACACTGACGGCGCCCTGGCCTGAGCAGGCGGAAGAGGCGGCTGGCCACAGCGCGGGTCGCGCCGTTTCGGGCCAGCAGTACCAAGCGCAGGCCCTCGTGGCGGCAACTCGACAGATCGGGAGCACATTATGAATATTCGGCAAGGTTTCCTCGCAACCGCTGGCTGGTTTCTGCTGTGCGCCGCCAGCGGTTCGATGGCCGCTGCGGTGGCACAGGTGCTGCCGGCTTGATCCGGCAACCACACCGCGGCCCTGCCAGACGCATCGGAGTTTCGCAATGACCACGCTTTCCGTACGCGACCAGCTGGTGGAACACGCCCTGTCGCTGATACGCCGCCGAGGATTCAATGGCTTCAGCTATCGGGACCTAGCGGAGCTGGTCAGCGTCAAGACATCGAGCATCCACTACTACTTCCCGTCCAAGGACGACCTGCTGCAGGAAGCGATGTCGCGCTACATCGCCCGGCGCGCCGAGCGCCTGCGCAGCATCGACACCAGCCTGCCGCTGGCCGAGCAGGCCGAGCAATACCTAGGCTCGGTGCGCGATAGCGCGGGCAGCGACCAGATCTGCCTGTGCGGCATGCTGTCGGCCGAGCTGGCGCTGCTACCCAAGTCGGCGCACACGGCCCTGCAGGGCTACTACAAGCTCAATGAGGCCTGGCTGGCCCGGCTGGTGCAGCGCGCTGCCGAAGCCCGCGGTGACACGCTGCCGGCTTCGCCGGGCGCCATCGCGCAGGTGCTGTACGGCGCGCTGCAGAACAGCGTCGTGACGACACGTCTTTTCGGCGCGCCGGAGCGGCTCGATGCAGCCTGCAACGCGGTGCGCACGGCCTTGGCCGAGCCGGAACAGCAGCCGGCCTAGTCTATGCGTTGGGGCGCTGGCCAAGGCTCGTGACGGGTCTGGTGCACACGCGGTTCTTGCGTCGGATCTTACGTCGCCGATGCGCCAGCTTCGCACTCTCTGTCTCATCTGTTTCAACGCATCGCTTCTCACCGCGGGAAGAAAGCCAGTAAATCGCCGGTGGTGTCTGTTCGATGCTGCTCTCGGCCCGAACGTAAAGCCGAGGAACGCAAACTGCACGTTCGGACAAGTGCCGGTGCGCTTAAGCGTGAGGTCATGCCCGGACCAGTAAGGGGGGCCGCGCTCGATAGTTTCATTCGCAATGGCGCTGTGTCCTACTTTCATGAAACCTGCATGGCGAAGATGGGCCGTGACCGGATGTCGGTCGTAGATGCGAAGCTGCGCGTCTACGGCGTCGATATCGATTGCACTGGCCATTGGCACAAGTTCTTCGTCGTAGACAACGAGGCGGCGTGCCGCACATGGGCCAAATGCGATCTGTCCAACAGCTAGCGAGAGCCATTGCTGCACAAGTGCATTGCCTTCCGGATCTTCAGGGAGCCAAGAGGGCTCGCCATACTTCTTAGCCGAGTACACCAGAATCGCGTTTGAATCGTAGAGCGTCGTATCGCCGTCAATGATGACGGGGACCTCCCCGAAAGGGCTCCGCGCAAGGAATTCTGGCGTTTGCAGGTTGCCGCTTTGCGGCTCAATATCGATCTTCTCGTAAGGCAGGCAGAGTAGCGACAATAGCAATTGAACGCGATGGCCGTGGCCCGAATACGTCATCGAGTACAGTCGAATCGGAACCAAGTTTGTAGGTCTTTTGGTTGTCATGGTGTTCGTCCTCATCCGATCGCGGCGACGATCTTTCCCCATGCGTGGGCAAAACGGAGCAAGCCGGTGCCGGCGTGACAGTTCACGTACTCAAAAGACGGCGTCGTGCCGAGAACGAAGACTTCATGCCAGGTGACAACGCTGCGTGCGGCCCGATACTTCCGGCGCATCGCGAGCGCGTGCTTGAAGATGTCAAGATGACTCTTGTGTCCAGCAGCCCATCGTTCAAGTTGTCCAAGCGAAAGGAAGTATCCGTGCTTTGACGTTTCCTTCAACTCGTTGCCCTCTTGATCCAGCGTAACCAGCGCACGCAGTGACAAACAGCCTGTCGTTGCGGCATGGTCCTTAAGGTAGGCCATCCCCGTCTCAAGCTTGGGCTGAAGGTTGGTGTAGTAGTCGTCAAGTTGGTCGCCTTCTGCCTTCTCCCAGTACTGGCCAGAGCGAATGTTCACGRCGTTGGGCGGAACATCAATCCGGATGCGGGCCCGCGAAGCGCCCAAGAACTCGCCTTGGGGGACTGATTCGCCGTAAGGGGACGCGAGAGGATCGACTGCAGAAATCGGCAGCCGGTCGCGCATCGCACCGAAATAGCCAGCGATATACATGGRCTCCAGTTCGCTTCCCTTTGTGCGAGCGATCCCCGCCCGATAGTACGGCTCTGAAAAGATGGTTTCGATCCTGTCATAAGGCACCGTAAGCGTTTCACGCCAGTAGCCTACATTCTCCTCTTCTCGCTCTTGAGAGGCGAACCAGGTGTTAAAGGCATCCTGGTGCTTCCAGATCGCGTACCGCGTAATGTCGGTCCAGTACGCAATGACAATCGAATTGGTAGACCCGGCCTCGTCGGTATGTCGCACCTCATCGAAGCAATCCGGGCCCCAGGCGCTTGCAAAGGCGTCGCGAGTCCTTTTGAAGAATGCGCGTTCCGTACCGAAGTCCGCCGGAGTACGTTGCACTGCGATGTAGTCCGACACAACGGTCGTAAGGGGGGCGTTCCACCGGACGTGGAACTTCGGGGCGGCCGGTGCAAACTCTCCCGGCCGTTGGGCTGGGATCGTGCGGGGATACTCGATATGAAAGCTCATTTTGATTCGCTGGCAGGAAAGAGGGAGTAGCCACTGTCGATCAACGGCTGGCTGTTTTCGTTTACCAGAACACGGAAGACGTCTGGCCGTGAATAGTGGCCGACTGCGTCAAGGTCGTACTTTGCTGGAGGGATATCGTCTAGATCAATCTCGGCTACCAGGATCGATATCGCCGGTGAATGTCACCATTGCAAACGCGACAGCGGGGAAGAAGCCACCGAAGATTCCGTTTCCGACGTGATACGGGAACGACAAGCCGGTGTATCGAACCCGCGCGGGGAACATTTCAACCAGTGCGGCAGCGAGAGGATGGAGCCGCCTGCGCCTGTCATCTGGATCCAGCTCGTGTTGCGGCCCTTTCTGCCGGGGCTCGCGTGCTCGGCTACGTAAATGGCAGCGCCGCCATATTCACCACCCAGTCCAATGCCTTGAACCACGCGAAGCAGCAGAAGGATTGGAGCGAGAAATCCGACCTGTTCGTACGTCGGAAGCAGGCCAACGCAGAATGTGGCTCCCCCCATCAGGACGATCGTGATGAGGAAGGTGTACTTACGGCCGATCAGATCGCCCAAGCGGCCGAATAGCAGTGCGCCCAGCGGACGTACGGCGAAGCCCACACCAAAAGCGATGAGGGCGAAGAGATAGGCGCTGGACGGGGAACGTGGGGCAAGGAAGAGTCTGGAGAATACCGACGCAACAGCGCCGAACAGGAAAAAGTCGTACCACTCGAAGAGCGTCCCGAGGGTAGATCCGACGATCACAAGGCGCTCGTGCTTCTGCGAGTGCTGAATAGTTGACGATTGTGTTGACATGGCCTTCCTCTGCACAGTCCCAATGGATATGGTGACTGAAGTCTAGAAGGCAGGCATTTTCACGTCAAAATTATGCGACCAAAATTTTCAAAAAACGTACTAAATATATGATTTATAAGAATAAATATTGTACTATCTAAGCGAACGAAATTGGTTTAAGTAATTCATGAGGCGCTTGATAAAAAGCAACTTTCAGGTCGCTTTGGATTTAAGCGCATCTGCGTCCTCCGCAGAGTGCTCGTGTCGTCTTGGATAGCGGGCTGTGTCTGATTTGACGATGAATCGTCCGAGCCCTTAGTGACTATGGGCCAGGAGCGGCAGTGGGCTCCCGCCAGGTGCGTCGCTTGCGGCCGAGATTGCGCGGATCCACCGCCCTGTCAGGGCGACGGTCAGGGCGGCGGTCGCTGCGGCAGGCGCAATGCACGCATCCCACGATGCGTGTTGCCAGAAGAGCGAGCACTGGTTCGAGTCAAACCTTGGGCTTAGCTCGCACTAACTGGAGCGCTAACGCTCCAGAGTATTTCGAAGAGGCTCATCTGAAAAGCAAAGAACTCCGGGCTTTGGATCGACAGTGCATAGTGCTCGGCACGTGAGGAAATGATGGACACTTTGTCGTCGAATAGATAAGTTGTCACACCCATTTCAAAGTCCTCCGGTGCGCACCGAAGTTCTCGCCGGTCCTTTTTTGACGATCGCCATAAATCCCGAGAATCGCCCGGCCCAGTACGAATGACGCGCATATTGATCCCTGCCTTCGCGCGACGGGCTATAAGATCATTGATGAAGTCAAAGCCTGGGGTACGGAACAGCTCGCTGTTAGACATGATCGCGCTGACTTCTTTCGATTGACATTCCAGCGTTTCACTCATGACAGTCTTGATGCCCTCCAATCCCGAGAAAAATCGGACTTTCGGTTTTCCTCCAGAGGAATTGTGAATGGAGCGGAGTTGAGGGAGAACTTCCTGAATGATTTGACGCTGAGATTCGATCTTGCGTAACAGCATGATCGGATCCTGTGGAATTACATAAGAGCGTGCGCCTTTCTGGATCGTCGATACGAAGCCCGACGCTACGAGCCTGTCCAGCACTTCGTAGGCATTAGTTCGCCCGATACCTGCTTTTTGTGCGATTGCAGCAACAGTTGCTTCGCCCAGTTCCAGTGAGGCGAGGTAAAAGTCGGCCTTGTGGCCATCAATGCCCGCCGCTTGCAGCATTTCAACCATGTTCATGGATCGGGTCCTCTTCTAGTCGATGCTCCAGATTTGAGGCGAATGGCACACCTGGCCCGCACGGGGTGCGGCGCCGACCCCAAGAGGGACTACTGCCATTACCGGATCGCAAGCTAGACAAAATGTTCACGTACCGTGGAAAGGGGCCCTCTACCAGCCGTATTTTAGCTCCACCCCAACGTAGTCTGAATTGCGTCCGCCGATATTACGAATCGAGTCGCCCACCTGGAAATGCACGGCTTCGACCGCACCTGTCAGGTGCGCGGTAATGGCCCAGTCAGCACGCAGTTGCAGATAGGCGCCTGTCCATTTGCTGCCTCTTCCGGCCGTACCGGGCACAGGAACATTGGGCTGTTGGTACACGGCGTCCGCTGTCGTCTGACGCCACTGGAATCCGACTGCCCCCAGGATTGTCAGGTTACTCTTCGGTTTGACCTTGATCGATGGCTTGACGTGAAGGATGTTTGCATAGCCCGTATAGCCGGCAAGCGTGAAGTAGTAGCCATTGGGGAACAGGGGATTGAACGTGCCCAGACTTCCGTCTCCTGGATGCTTGTCACCCGACGCCCCATCGACCTGCAGCGCCAGGCGCGGTGACCATGGCATGTCAAGCGTGTAGCCGACGATGGAGCCCACGGCCCACGCATTGATGGATTTGTTTCCGACATGACCGGACTGGTACATCGTCTCGACATCCCAATCGATGCGGCTGGCCTTTCCAGAGTAGCGGAGATCGAAAACATTGCGGTGCTCACCGCCCGCCGCATCCAGATAATTGGCGCTGGAGCGGTTATAGGCGGAGTAGTAGCCGGACAGGTCGCCGGGTCCGACATCCTTGCGTTCGAAACGCGCGCCACTAAAGGTCAGGCGACGGTTGGAGACATCGTCGAATACCTCCGCATCGCGATACTGAACGGGCTGCGTCAGGTAGCCGATAAATCGCCACTTTCCGTATTCGTAGTCTGCCCAGACCGCATCGTAAGCCTGCCGTACATTCGGACCATCGCGCACGGAAATGAACCGCTGCAGATCGAACGCCATTTCCTGGCGCCCGACGCGAAACTTGAATGTGCCGGGACCCAACGGGCTGACCCATGCCACGAAGGCCTGCTCCAGGTCCACCGGATTCTTGTCTACGGGCGTGACCGCATCTTTGCCAAACGGCCTCGCATCCTCGATCTGGGCAAAAACCTGCAAATACGGGCCAATACGCGCATCGGCGCTGATCTGCGCGCGTTGGATGACATAGGTGTCGTTGCGTGCCGTACCGAGTCCGAAGAGCGGCGCATTGTTGACCTCCATGCGCTCCCGCAAGTTCGCGCCCAGCGACAGATAGGATTTGGGATCCCCGCCAAGCGGGATGTACTTCAAGCCGTCGAGCGGCTCTCGTGGCACGCATGGATCCGCAAGCGCCGACCAATCTTCCTGCCAGCGATTGAAAAGTACCTCAGGGCGCCTGGCGGAACAAGCAGGCACACTCTCTATGCTCGCTTCTTCGGCTTGCTCCGCATACGCATTTCCAGCGAATGCTAGCGTCAGAACAACACAACTCATGACCAGGCACGAGAGAGTATTCATTTCGTAGAGGGGGCGGAACAATGCGCGAGTCATGGCGCTCACTCCTGTGACACTTTTGGATGCGCGCCAAGTGTTGGTCGCCGCAGGTAGTACTCGTTGCGAAGCTAGCGGCCGGCTGGGCTTGCCGTCCGACTTTGCTGGCTGCCACCATCCATGCGGGTCAGAGGAGCGGTCACGCCTTGTTGCCGTCTTGACGCATTGAACGTCAGCCACAAGAGCGCGAGGAAGGGCAATAGTAGTGCCCAGAAGCCCACATTGGCGTAACCTATTGCGCCGCCCACAGCTCCGCATGCGAACGACGAGACCGCGGGGGCAGTTCTTTCCAGGCGTTCGCGCGAGGTGGCTTTCGTGTCGGATGAACTCGCTGGCGACAGCAGTTCGAACAGGTCCAGCACTATCTGCGTCATGTGTTCCGCCTTGACGGTGTTGGGCACATGCCCCTGCCGCGAGATCAAACGGTCGCGTGCGTTTTGTACTCCCATCGCCGCCGCACCGAGCATCCCGCAAAGGATGACCAGTATGTCGTCGGGGTGAACGATGGGAGCAGCGGCAATGCCGGCGGCGCAAAAGGCAAGCATCAGCGCAGCCTGCATTGCGTAGACACGCCATGCCGCGTTTTGCGATGCCACGGCTTCGGTACTCGCAACCAGACTCGTGATAACCACGCCGGCCAGGAAGGCGGGAATGGCCATCAGCTTCATCAGCACGAAGTCCTTGCCCATGGCGTGGGCGGTGAGCAGCCCGAAAAGTGCCACGACACTAAGGGTGTCGACGTAGCCAGCTATGCACGCGAGCAGGGTGTCATCACGTCTCATCATTCACCTTCCGTAATACGTCGTCCGTCACCGGACCGTTGCATGGATTTCTGCGATGTATCCGCCTGGGAACTGAACCAGCGCAGACTCGCGCTGGTCCGACGTAAACGGCTGCACCAGCACCGTTGCTCCCGCGCCTTTCGCCTTCGCCAGTGTGGCGGCGAGATCCTTGACTTCATAGCCGGTCATTTCATGGCCGAAGGGGTACGGCAAATGCCCGTTGGTCACCAGTATCGTCATCTTGCCGAAGCCGGAGTCGAGTCTCACACGCCTATACGTGCCTGTCGGATTGCCGATCTCAACGCCGGCCGCATGCGGATCATCAGACACGACTTTGCCGCGGGAGAAGGCAACAAAGTCACGAATCAACGCATCGGCGCGCTCGGGTGACACATAGACGCGATTCTCCGGGACGGTTTCGAGGGCGTCATACTTGGGTGCCTGGGTGTGCCAGTAGAGTTGCATGTTGACGCCGCCAGGCCACGTAATGATGGCATCGCGGCCGATAGGATCCGGGAACGTCGCAACCTTGACGTCCGCACCGTGCTCCCGGGCGGACCTGACGGCTGCGTCCATGTCTTCTACAAGATAGCCGGTTCGCTCGCTTCCGAAGGGATACGGGACGGGCGTCTTGAAGCCGAACACGGACACCGTGCCAACCGGGGTAAAGACGAGCTGCGACATCGTCTGACTGGGCGTCGGCGTAACCTGGAATACGCCCTGTTGTGACTTGTGGCCCCCAAAGGTTGCCACGAAGCTGTCCGTAAACTTGTCGAAATCTTCCGGCGCCACGTAGACGTGGGTCGTGTCGTACTGGGGGCCAACAGCGAGCGGTGGCGCGCTGGCGGACGCTGCGGACGCAACAGACGGCACAAGAGCAGACACAGCCAGGCCCGCGACGAGTGCCGCCGTGACAACGGCAGAACGAAGATTCAGGTTCATTGATGAAATTCCTTCCAGTTTTGATTGCGGGCGGAATTGCCGGTGAGGGGCGCCGCTCCAGCGAGGATGGTCGCCATGAGCAGCGCCGCGATGAGGCCGAGGTGCTCGAAGAATCCATTCAACGCCATAAGCCTCGCGTTTCCTGCCAGATTCCAGAAGTCATTGGCCACGAGCATGGCGACCAACGTCAGCACGCCCAGCCCACCGGCGCCCAACCACAGCCATCGATTGAAGATTACGCAGACTGAGCCGCCAAGTTCGACAATGATGGTTGCCACCGCCCACAACCCCCCCGGGTGCAATCCGAAGTGTTCCATCTCGAGCACGGCGGCGTGGAAGCCGAACAGCTTGGTCAGACCGCCTATGACGTAGGCGGAGACAAGCATGGCACGGGCCGCAGGCGGCAGCCATGGCTGCGTGAGCAGGGTGGCAACCCAAGGCGGATTGACTTGCGCGCGATATTCCATGTCACACCGCCCAGCAGGCACAGCCCAGCGCACCCCAGAACGAGCGCAGGTCGGATGTCGGCGCATTGCTCGCCCAGGCGCGGGCATGGTCGTGCCCATGGACCGCACAGGTTTTTGCACAAGCGCAGGACGCCGCGGCCACCTGCTGCAATGCGCGTTCGCGCTTGCCGTCCGAGTCCTTCCAGGCGCCGAAGCCACCGAATTTGCGGACGGGCGACCAGTCAGGCATCGCCGGCGGTGGCGCATTGCGGTCAAGATGCTGGAAATCGCCTGCCCCGTAGACAACGCGGCCGCCAACGATCGTCAGGTCCGACGTCGTGTTCACAATCTCGTCTTCAGAACAGGTGAAGAAGTCGCGGTCCGGAACGATCAGGTCGGCCAATTGACCGGCCATGACCTGACCCTTGGCGCCTTCCTCGTTCGAGAACCACGCCACCTTCTCTGTCCACATGCGCAGCGCGGTATCACGGTCAAGGAGATTCCGATGCGGATACAGGCGCAGGCCTCCGACGGTCTTGCCTGTCACCAGCCAGGCTAGAGACACCCAGGGGTTGTATGACGCCACGCGCGTCGCGTCGGTCCCGGCCGACGTTCGCACGCCTTTCTCCAGCATTCGCGCAACCGGCGGCGTCGCCTCGGCAGCCTTGGCGCCATATCGTTCGACGAAGTATTCACCTTGGTACGCCATGCGATGCTGCACCGCGATACCGCCGCCGAGGGCGGCGATACGGTCCATTGATCGCTCCGAGATGGTCTCGGCATGATCGAAGAACCAGTTCAGTCCGCTCAGGGGAATGTCGCGATTCACTTTTTCAAACACATCCAGCGCTCTGCTGATGGTTTCATCGTAGGTGGCATGCATGCGCCATGGCCAGCGATTCTCGGCGAGCACGCGTACGACGTCTTCCAGATCCGCTTCCATCTGCGGCGGCATGTCCGGCCGCGGTACGCGAAAGTCTTCGAAATCGGCCGCTGAGTACACCAGCATTTCGCCGGCACCGTTATGACGGAAATACTCGTCGCCTTGCTTGTACTTCGACGATCTGGTCCAGTTCAGGAAGTCATCTTTTTCCGCTTTCGGCTTCTGCGTGAACAGGTTGTAGGCCAGACGAATCGTCATTTGCCCCTCGTCTGCAAGCTTGCGGATGACTTCGTAGTCTTCGGGGTAGTTCTGCGATCCGCCGCCCGCATCGATGACGCTCGTCACGCCCAGCCTGTTCAGCTCGCGCATGAAATGACGGGTGGAATTGAGCTGGTAGTCGAATGGCAGTTTTGGGCCCTTGGCCAGCGTGGCGTAGAGGACCGTCGCGTTTGGCTTGGCAAGAAGAAGGCCAGTTGGGTTGCCGTCGCCGTCTCGCATGATCTGCCCGCCCGGCGTCTCGGGCGTGTCCTTCGTGTAGCCCACGGCCCGCAGGGCGGCGCCATTCAGCAACGCGCGGTCGTAAAGATGAAGGATGAATACAGGCGTATCGGGCGCGACGGCATTGAGTTCGTCGATGGTGGGAAGTCTCCTTTCGACGAACTGATTCTCCGTGAAGCCACCTACCACCCGAACCCATTGGGGTGGCGGCGTAATGGCAACCTGGCGCTTCAGCATGTTCATCGCATCGGCAAGCGAGCGCACGCCGTCCCACCGCAGTTCCATGTTGAAGTTCAGGCCACCGCGCACGACGTGCGTATGGTTGTCGATCAGTCCTGGCAAGGCGGACCGTCCCTTAAGGTCGATCACGTTCGTTGCCGGTCCTGCCAGAGACAGGATCTCGGCGTCGCCGCCAATCGCTGAAAATCGTCCCTCGTGGATGGCAACGGCAGTTGCGACTGGCTTCGCCTTGTCAAGCGTGGTAATCCGGCCGTTGTGCAGGATCAGGTCGGGGGCTTTGGCGGAGGCAATCATGAGCGGGTCTCCTCGTTCTTTGCAGACTTGCGCACAGCCGTAGTGCCGGAGACGCCGTACTGCAATGTGCCGGACGCTGCGGTTGCGTCATTTGATGCGCGCTTCACTGTCGAGTGGACGGCGCCACGGAAATATTGCTGACTGATCGGTATGAACTGCTCTCCGGCAAGAATGCCGAGCAGCCCGACCAGTGCAACGAGCGGTGGCGCGGGCGACCGCACGCCGATCAGGTAGTAGCTGACGCCGACCAGAACGCCGGCACCTAATGAGAACAGATAGATCTTCATCGGCACATCTCTCCTGCTGCTGCTGGGCACGTCCGGCCACACTATTACGCTGCATCGGGCCGGACGCGGGCCACCAAATGAGACGGAGGGCCGCCGATTACTTTGCCGGAACCGGAGGCACGATCTCATGAGAGCCGACCGCTCGCTGTGGCGCTTTGTGCACCATGGTGTAAGCGTAGTCGACACCCATCCCGTATGCGCCGGAGTGTTCCCTGACCACACTCATGAGGGCGTCATACGTATCGCGACGCGCCCAGTCGCGCTGCCATTCGAGCACCACCTGTTGCCACGTCACGGGTACGACGCCGGCCTGGATCATGCGCTGCATGCCGAAGTCATGTCCTTCCTTCGTAATGCCGCCTGAGGCGTCGGCCACCATATAGATTTCGTACCCGGCATCGGCCATGGCGCTGAGTGCGAAGGTGTTGTTGCAAACCTCCGTCCACAAGCCCGAGACCACGATCTTCTTGCGACCGTTCGCCGCCAGCGCGTCACGAACCTTCTGGTCGTCCCACGAATTCATTGAAGTGCGCTCGAGCAGGGGCTGGCCGGGGAAAACGTCGAGCAGCTCCGGGTAGGTGAATCCCGAGAAGCTTTGCGTTTCCACGGTCGTGATGGTGGTCGGGATGTTGAAGATCTTCGCTGCCTTGGCGAGGCCGACGACGTTGTTCTTCAGCACCTGCCGGTCCATGGACTGGACACCGAATGCCATCTGCGGCTGGTGGTCAATGAAAATCAACTGGCTGTTTTGAGGGGTCAGTACTTCAAGCTTGGGATTGGTCATGATGGGATCCTGTCAGGGTGTAACGGTTAGGCTTGCTTCAGCGCGTCGATGGCGTCCAGCACGTGCGTGCTGTACGTAATGGCGGCGCCGGCGTTCAGGTTGATGGCGACGCCGAGCGCTTCTGCGATCTCTTCGTCGGACACGCCGAGCTTGACGGCCTCGGCTGCATGGAAGGCGATGCAACCATCGCAGCGCGTGGTGACTGCGACGGCCAGCGCGATGAGTTCACGCGTCTTCGCGCCGAGTTGCTCGGTTTTGGCACCCGCACCAGCGATAAGCCCAAAACCGCGAATGGTGTCCGGCGTGCGCGTGGACAGTTCTTTGAGGCGAGAACTGATGTCCTGAATTTCCTGTTTCCACTCAAGCATGAGATAGCTCCGTGAGATGACTTCGAAAGGGATGTATGTGGCCTGGTCCAGCAGTTCGCATCGGCGAGTGCAAAGCGCGCGAGGGTTGCGTCGAGCTACTGGTTACGTTCAACGCTGGATGCAAAACGAGATCACGAGGTCAATCCTAGGAGTCGGACGATTGACTGTCAAAGCAGCACGCATTAACTACCTTAAAAATATCTTAACTGCATGATTTATAACGATAAAATATGTACTATGGTGGCGAACGAAACGGCCGGAAGTGCGTTCAGAGGCTTCAGGGGAAGAGCGATGCACGCAAGCAGATCCCGCGACGACTGATACGGCCACGAAGGCGTAAGAATTGTTGAGCCTGGAGGGTTACAATTTGCACCGAACCGGCCCCTATTTCGACCACGATGCGCGCGCTCGAAATGCCTGGCCGGTTGTCGCGCGCGAACAACCGCGCGGTGGAGTTCCAGCGAACGCGCGATCACCGAACTCTGGGGAAGCGGGCAGCAGGCATCGAGCGAATCCATGAGTCTCGACACCTAGCCCCACCGGTTTTATGCACGCGTCGATCCCCGGTGGCGCGCCGCACGTGCTGGACCAGCATCGCATCGTGTACAACCAGCCGATCGTGCTCAACGAGCGGCTGGCAGGCGTCGCAATCGAAGGAGTCATTCGTCACAATGACGCGCGCGACGATGGTGGCTTCCTCCGGCTTTCCGTCGAACGCATGGGTACACGAGCGCCAGCATGGCGGTCTCGAAGTTGCGGCGCGATGCCAAGCAAGGGACCGTGTTAGAGCCACCCCTTTCAAGGTGACGAAAATTAGGGCAACCTCCGTGTTCTCGAACAGAAACCGGAGTCAATGGCGTGGTACTGGACGCAGTGGTGGAACGCTTTCTCGAACACAGCCCTGTTAGCGTGATGGCGCGCCTGGGGTTGCAACGCGCCCTGGATCCGGCCTGGATCGACGAGTTGTTCGAGCAAGAGCGTGAAACGCAGTACACGCGSGAGTTATTGTTCTCGACGACGGTGGAAATCATGTCGCTGGTCGCCGTGGGGCTGCGCCCGTCGGTGCATGCGGCAGCCAAGGCCAGTCCGGCGCTGCCGGTTTCCATCACCGCGCTGTACGACAAGCTMAGCCGGACCGAGCCGGGGCTGGTTCGTGSCCTGGTGCAAGGCAGTGCGCAGCGGYTGGGGCCGGTCGWGCAACCGATGTTGCGCAAGCAGCCGCCATCGGTGAATGGCTATCGCCTGCGCATCGTGGATGGCAGCCATTTGCCGGCGAGCGAAAAGCGCCTGAAACCATTGCGGGGGTTTCGGGGTGCGGCCTTGCCAGGGCAGTCATTGGTRGTCTATGACCCGGACACGGCGATGATCGTCGATCTGGTGCCCTGTGAAGATGCGCAYGCCCAGGAGCGGGCCATCATGGAAACCCTGCTCGCATCGGCCCAGCCGGCCGAACTGTGGATCGCCGATCGCAACTTCAGCACCCGGGCGATTCTTGCCGGGTGGCAGCGTCGCGGCAGCGCCTTCATCGTGCGGGAGCACGGCCGCAATCCGAGCCCCAGCGAGCTGGAGCCGTTACGCGAAATGGGCCGGGTCGAA